>JAPLIW010000378.1 GCA_026388915.1 Deltaproteobacteria bacterium | reverse complement strand
GGTGAAGCAGGCGCAGGTGATCGGAGTACCGGACCCCCGGTTGACTGAAGTGGGGATGGCCTTCCTGGAACTGAAGGAAGGAATGTCCGCCACGGAGGAAGAAATTCTAGCCTTCTGCAAAAGAAAGATCGCCGGTTTCAAAAATCCCCGGTATGTAACCTTTGTAAAGGAATTTCCCCTGACCGGGAGCGGGAAGATCCTATGGTTCAATCCCCATTCCATCGGCATCTGTCCCCTAGGATGATTGTATCGGCCGCTACCTTTTTTCCCCAGTTCGTGGTACCAGTTTAAAAATCCCTTGACAACCGTCGCCCTCCAAACTATTTTGTAGACAGCATTAAATTCTTTTCCAACATTGTGTATACAAAACCCAGCAGGTTTAGTCTCTCACAAATAAAGTCGTGCGCAAGATGGCAACAAATTCTAGGGGCAATCACGCAAAGGGCGTGATGGTTGCCCATCTTGCGGGCGGCCATCACGCCTTGGGCGTGACCGCTTCTACAGCAACCTGTTTGGTTCCGACTGTTGGTAGCATATGAAATGTCCGCTTTGGCGGGAGAATTACTGGAAAACCCACACAGGGTGTATACAAATTTTAGCAAAGAAAGGGACTCCTATGAAAGAGAGGGATATTTTGACGGAAGAGGAAGGCGGAATCTTAAGGATCATCCTCAACCGGCCCCGGGTGCGGAATGCTCTGACCACATCTATGATGGACGAGATTACCTCCCACCTGGAAACCCGGGAAAATTCTCCCGCCCTCCGGGTGGTCATCTTCTCGGGGGCCGGCGGTTCCTTCTGCTCGGGCTCGGATTTCCGCCAAATCCAGCCAGACCAGGGGGTCGAAAAAATCCGCCAACATCTCAAAGCGATTGCGGATATGTACAAAGCCCTCCGGAAGACCTCAAAATTTTTGATCGCCGAGGTTCACGGAAATGCTCTTGGAGGGGGAATGGCCCTGGCCCTGGCGTGCGACTGGATCATTGCCTCGGTCGATGCGCGCTTTGGCCTGCCGGAGATGAAACTCGGTTTCTTGCCCGCCCTGGCCCTCGTTCCCCTTGCTCACCGAATCCGCGAACGGGCGTTGGAGTTGATGATGACCGGGGAGATTCTGGAAGCTGCGCAGGCTCAGGCTCTGGGCCTGGTCTCGCAAGTGCTGGGGAAGGATCAGGTCTCCTCAAGGGTCGGCGATCTGGCCCGCTTGCTGGTCTCGGGAGATCCTGACTCCTCAGCAATGGCCAAACGGGTTTACCGTACCCTTCTTTCCATGGACTATGAGCAGGGAGTTGATTATGCCGCCGGTGTCATCCTGTCCCGCCTCTGCGGTGAGGAAATGACAGGGAGGAAATAGGCGATCGAGAGATCGGTTTCCCCGGTTGGATTCAGTCGTGACCCTAGGTCCCAGGCTTTGAGCTGAGAAAGCGGTCCATGGCGATGAGCATGTGCTCCTTGACCAGTTCTTCAACCTCCTTTTTGCTTTTCTCCCGGAAGAGCTGGAGGATTTTTTGGTGAATGGTCATGGAGTAACTGTGGGCCATGGGAATATAGAGGTGGGAAAGACGGTAGAGGTGGATCTGCCGCCTCAGGTCCATGATGATCTGAATGAGATGCCGATTATGGCAGCTCTGGATGTAAAGCTCATGAAAGCGGTAATGGTACTCGATATAGGATCGCCTTTCTCCCGCTTGATTGAGACTTTCCATGTGTTCCAGACAGGATTGCATTTCGGCAAGGGGTTCTTGGCTGATTTGATCTGCAGCCAGACTGGCAGCCAGACCTTCCAGATTGGCCAGAACGGGATAAATCTCCTTAATGTCTTCAGAGGATACCCGGCGAACGGAGGCCCCTTTTCCCGGAACCATTTCCAAAAGACCCCGGGAAGTCAGGATGCGCAGGGCTTCCCGGATGGGCGTCCGGCTGACCTTAAACACCTTCTGAAGCTCCGCCTCAACCAGCCGGTCGCCCCCCGAAAGCGAGCCGGCTGATATTTTCTCGGATAAATAGCCGTAAATCTGCTGGTCAAGGGGATCGGATAAACCCGTTTTGGCAAAAAGCCTTTTCCCTTCCTTCTTCATCACTCAAAGTCCTATGCGGAAATTCAATAACTCAAAACTCACGTGGTTTTGAAAACCCGTCCTTGATGAAATTGGAAAAAGTCGTCACCCCCCGCGGAAAGCGGATCCAGAAAAACATGGGCACCGGAGCGAGTGGATTCCGGCGCCTACCCCAGCCCCGATTCGGGGTTTGCCGGGATGTAAGAAAAGCATATCTGTAGGCTTTTTACGAGCCCATCAAAATTAATGTATACTATAAAATGAATCAGATCAATAGAAATGTATAAAATAAAATTGGCCGAGGGGATTCAAGTCACCGTGAGACTTCCAGCTTATAGATTTATCAAACCCTTGGGCTAGGATGCTACCCTGCCTACCGTCTTTCGCAAAGCGACCTCCGCTTCGACCATTATCCGCTCGATGAGCTCCCTGACTGTTGGAAGATCGCGAATGGGCCCCGTCACCTGCCCGACAAACATAAATCCTTCCTTGGTATCTCCTTCGTAGATAGCTTTCTGGTGCCGCATCGTCCCATTGGCCAGACGGGCCATTTGAATGAAATCCCCTCCCTCGCCGGCCATCATTTTCCAGGCAGTTCCCAGGAACTGCAGCCAATTTTGTTTCAGGATTTTCTTAATCTCCAGGGCATTGGGTATGGCTTTTAGGAGGCTGAAGGAGTTTCCCTGAGCGATCTTTTCCGCCAGGGGGGTCTTCAGGGCCCTTCCGGGCATGCCGTCAAAGGCGCTGCTGTAGAGCGTGTCCTGCTCCGTGGCCTTCAGGCAGAGCTGCTTGAAGTTGTCATGGACCAGGCTTTCCAGGGTCAGGATAAAGCGCGTCCCCATGGAGATCCCGGCCGCTCCCAGGGAAAGGGCCGCAGCCAGTCCGCGTCCGTCGTAGAATCCGCCGGCGGCGATCACCGGTATCTTCACCATGTTGGTGACAAAGGGAATCAGCACCAGGGAGGTGGCATCGGCCCCGTGGCCAGCCGCTTCGTTGCCGGTCACGATCAGCGCGTCACATCCCAGTTCGGCGGCACGGGCCGCGTGCCTGGCGATGGCGATGGTGCCGACCACTTTCCCCCCATAAGCATGGACCTGGTCGATGAACCAGGGTTTCCCCAAGGAATAGTTTACGAAGGGGACCTTCTCTTCGATGACCGCCTGGATGTTCTCTTTGGCCCAGCCCCGGTGAAGAGCTTGATTGACCATGAAAGGTTTGTCCGTCAATTCCCGGATCTGGCGGACCTGTTTCCTGGTGTCCTCCGGGCTGTACTGGGCGAGGGCCAGGGTGCCCAACCCCCCGGCGTTGCAGACCGCGGCCACCAGCTTGGGGGTGGAAATCCAGTTCATCCCGGCGAGCATAATCGGGTGCTGAATGCCGAACATCTCGGTCATCGGGGTTCTAATCATGGCAGCCTCCTACAGGTTATATGGGATGGAAAAAGAAGAGGAAAATGGTTCATCTCCATCGAGCAGGCATTATGTATACTAAGAATTCGAAAGAAAAGCAACGAAAACCTCCGGTGAGAATCCAGACAAAATGACGTAAAAATGACGTAAAAATTCTTGACAGCCTCCTGCCTGGTCCGTATAATCCTATACAGATTTCTCGGAACTTTTTGTAAAAATGTATACAATAATTAATGGACAGTAAGGAAAGAGTCTTGGGTACCTGGGTTCCTATATCGATCGGTTTCGCGGTGGAAGAAGCCGCCCGTCTGTATTCCAATCGTGAATTCCTGGTGATCGATGACCATCGCATGACCTACCGGGAACTTTCCCTGCAGGTCCGGGAATTTTCGCGAGGGCTTCTGGCGGCGGGGGTGAAACCCGGGGATCACGCGGCCGTCTGGCTGCCCAACGGGGTGGAATGGGTGGTGGCGGTATTCTCCCTGGCCAATGTGGGAGCCGTCTTCGTCCCGGTGAATACCCGGTTCAAGACCGAAGAGCTGGAATACATCCTGAAACAGTCGGACTCCTCGGCTCTGATTCTTCAGGACCGGTTTCAAAAGGTGGACTTTTTGAATATGCTGGGGCAGCTTTGCCCTGAGCTTTCGGCCTCCCCGCCCGGAAACCTCCATTCCGCCCGCCTTCCCGCCCTGAGGACGGTTATCGCCGTCTCCCCCCGGAAAAATCCCGGGTCGTTTTCCTATGGGGAGCTTTTTCAGATGGGGCGGGAGATCGAGCTGAAACCCGTCGAAGCGGCTGTGCGCCCTCCCCAGACGGTGAGCATCCTCTATACCTCCGGGTCCACCGCTTTTCCCAAAGGGGTCATGCTCACCCACAACAACATCCTGCGAAATGGCTTCGAGATCGGCGAGCGCCTGGGTCTTACCCGGGAAGACCGGTATTTCAATCCCTGTCCCTATTACCACAACGCCGGACTGGTGGACGGACTTCTGGCCGCCCTGACCCACGGAAGCTGCAACGTGACCCTTCCTTCCTTCGACCCGCGGGAGTCCCTGGCCGTCCTGGAGCGGGAGAGATGCACGGCCGTCGCCGGAATCCAGACCATGTATGCAAAAATGATGGAAGAACCGGCCCTGGACCGGGAACGGCTTTCCCTGCGGACCGGCTGGACGACCGGGCCCCCCCAGACGCCCCGGGATATCTATGAGAAGATGGGCGTCATGGGCATCACCAACCTGTACGGAATTTCCGAAGCGTCCCCCTGCTGTTCCATATCCGATTGCCGGCGGGATCCACTGGAAGACCGGCTGAATCGTATGGGGAAACCGCTGCCCGGGGTGGAGATGAAGATCGTAAACCCGCAAAGCGGGGAGAGTCTGCCGCCCAACGAGCGGGGAGAGATCTGCGTCCGCGGGTGGAACCTCATGCAGGGGTATTATAAGAAGCCCGAGGAGACGGCGAAGGCCATTGACGGGGATGGATGGCTCCACACGGGGGACCTGGGGTTCATCGATGAGAAGGGGTTCGTCTTTTTCATGGGCCGGATCAAGAACGTGGTCCGGAGCGGAGGGGAGAACATTTCTCCCGAAGAGGTGGAGAATTTCATCTTCCCCCACCCCAAGGTGAAGCATGTGGAGGTCGTGGGCCTTCCGGATGAAAAATGGGGGCAGCGGGTGACCGCCTGCATTGAATTGAAGGAGGGCATGGAAGCCACACCGGAAGAAATCATCACCTTCTGCAAAGAGAGGATGGCCAATTTCAAAGTGCCCAAGGAAGTGCATTTTATCACCGACTGGCCCATGACCGGGAGCGGTAAGGTGCAGAAGTTCAAATTGGTGGAAATTCTATTGCAGAAAAAGTAGGGGCGACCGGCTCGGTCGCCCCTACGGATAAGAATGGAAGGAAAATATCCGTGAACAAGCTGATGACCATGAAGGAGGCCGTCGCCGAATATATTAAGGATGGCCAGAGTTTTTTGATCTCCGGGTTCTCCATCAACCAAGGGTATGCTTTCGCCCACGAGATCATCCGCCAGAAGAAGAAGAACCTGACCCTGATCCGCAGCTCAGGGGATATCCTGGCCGATCAGATGATCGGGGCCGGGTGCCTCAGCCGGGTCATCTCTCCTTA
>JAPLIW010000776.1 GCA_026388915.1 Deltaproteobacteria bacterium | reverse complement strand
ATAACCCGTATCTTGTCGCGTCAGGGCTTGCCGACACCCAAACATCCATGCCGTGGTTCGGCAACAAGCAACTTATCATCCGCTTCCCCTAGATCTGCTGTCCCGTTAGTCATTTCCAGTACCGTGGAAATCGAGGCTAGGCTGGTCTTTGCTCCTGATCTGGGGCGGCCGGAGGCCGAAGGAGCGGAAGGGAGTTCTTCTGCTTACTCTCTGCCCCGTTCTGACCGCATGGGTGGCAGCGGAAATTTACGCTGTCGTCTTTACAGGGCTATCCTTCACTGCCAGGCTTCCTTTCTGGATTCTGCAGGGAGGTCTTTCCCTCCTGTTCACCTTCAGCTACGTTCAAGCCCGGCGTACCTATCCCAAATGGTGGTCCCAGCGTGCATAACCGAACCCGCCGAAGGACCCAGGGTGAGGTTGATCCTCCGACGCGGTCTGTGTTAGTATAAGCCGATGCCCAAGAAGATCTTAGTCATCGAAGACGAAAAAGATATCCGCGAACTCCTTCGGCTCTATTTTAAGCGGGAGGGGTATGACGTTCATATCGCCAAAGACGGGGAGACGGGATTGCGCAAAGCTTCGCAGGAACGGTTTGACCTGGTCCTGCTCGACCTGATGCTTCCTCAACTGGACGGGCTGGAAATATGCCGGAACCTCCGTTCCCGTCCGCAAACCGCCGACCTGCCCATTATCATGATCACTGCCAAGGCCGACGAAGCCGACCGCATCGTGGGCCTGGAAATGGGGGCCGACGACTACATCACCAAGCCCTTCAGCCCCCGGGAGGTCCTGGCCCGGGTCAAGGCGATCTTCCGCCGCCTGGAAAGACCCAGGGCCAAAGAGATCAAGCGTGAATACGGCGGGATCGCCCTGGATACCTCCAGGCATGAAATCACCTACCGGGGAAAATCACATTCCCTGACCTCGAAGGAATTCAAGCTCCTGGATTATTTTCTCTCCAACCAGGGGCGGGTTCTCTCCCGGGACATCCTCTTGAACGAAATCTGGGGATACGGCTATTTCGGCACGACCCGGACGGTGGATGTCCATGTGGCCCATCTGCGGCACAAATTTCAAGTCCTGAATAAGTCCCTGGTATCCATCAAAGGCCTGGGGTACAAACTGCAGGAGGAACCGGTCAAGACATGAACTGGAAAAGCCCGCTGCAGTGGAAAGGTTCCCTATTCTTCGTCCTTCTCATGGCGATCGGCCTGTGGGCCGTCTGGGAAGGAAAAGGACCCGCTGGGGAATTTCCCGGCGCTTTTTTCCTGATCGTTGCCCTGGTCTTTTGGGCCGTCGGTTGGGGTGCAGTTGGAAGGATTTTGGTTCAGCCGCTGAACGAGATGATTGGGGTGGTGGGGAAATTCGCCGAAGGCCTCTTCAACTGGCGGGTGCGACTGGGGACGCGGGATGACGAACTGGGCCAGATGGGAAATGCGCTCAACCGCATGGCCCAGGAGACGGGAGAAAAAATCGATCGCCTGGCCAAGAATTTGGCCGAAACCGAGGCTCTTCTGCGGGGGATGGAGGAAGGGGTTCTCATTCTGGACCTGAACGGCAGAATCAAGCAGATGAACGGGGCCATGGGGACGATTCTGGCCCACGCCTTCCCCTCGGACGTGGGGAAGCATTACTTGGAAGTCTTCCGGGACCCGGAGCTGAATGACCTCATCCAGGCCACCCTGGCCGACAAAAAGGGGTATCGAAGGAGTCTATCCCCCCTGGGACAGCCGGGGAAGACCTTTCAAGTCCAGAGCTCTTTGGTCCAGTACCCGGACAGCGGCGGGGAAGGGGTCATCGTGGTTTTTCACGACGTGACCGACCTGAAGCGTCTGGAGCGGGTACGGCAGGATTTTGTGGCTAACGTATCCCATGAACTTCGCACTCCCCTGACCGCGATCAAAGGCTACGTGGAGGCGCTGCGCGACGGAGGATTGCAGGATCCCGTCCAGGCGGAACAATTCCTCCGGGTGATTCAGCGCCATTCCGAGCGCATGGACAAGATCGTTTCCGACCTTCTGCTCCTTTCGGAACTGGAGTCAGCGGACCGGGTTCTGCAGAGAGAGACGGTCCATCTTCCGGAGCTCATCCGGACCGCCTTGGAGACCTTGCGGCCCCTGGCGGAGGGGAAAAAGCAGAACCTTCGGGTCGAACCCCTGGAGGGGCTCCCCACGCTTCGGGCCGACAGCCAGAAGATCCACCAGGTGCTGATCAACCTCCTGCACAACGCGATCTCCTACACGCCGGAAGAAGGCTCCATAACGGTGGGAGCCACGCCGGTTCCCGACGGCGCGGAAGTCTCCGTAACTGACACCGGGATCGGAATCCCGCCCGAGGACCTTTCGCGCATATTCGAAAGGTTCTACCGGGTGGACAAGGGGCGATCGCGCGAACTCGGCGGAACGGGCCTGGGCCTGTCCATCGTCAAACATATCGTCGAGGCCCACGGGGGCCACGTCCGGGTGGAGAGCAAACCCGGCAAAGGGTCCCGCTTCACCTTTTTCCTTCCCCGCTGAAATCCTGTATGGGGGCGCTTGGCCCCGGCGCCATTTCCCCACCATCGATTCCTCTTTTCCGGTCTTCAGATTTCCCGCCCGATCCCCCCTCGAAAAAATTTACAAATATTTAACCCAGGGGTAACGGGTCATTAACAAAGGAAAGCTATTCTATAAAAAAAGGAAATTTCATAGGGAGGTTCAAAATGAAAAGAGAAAAATCCACCGTCGCTCTGGCCCTGGT
>JAPLIW010000135.1 GCA_026388915.1 Deltaproteobacteria bacterium | reverse complement strand
CTCGAACTGGACTCCGGCTTTCGCCGGAGTGACGAACATTAGAAAGGCATGGTTCCTGGTTGTCATTCCGGCGAAAGCCGGAATCCAGGATGATGAAAAGACGGAATTCCTGTCCAGATAATTATGGCCTCATTAGTAAGTTTTTTCATGCATCTTTATCCGTGTTCATCCGCGTCCAAAAAAGTTCGGAGTTTGTAGGGGCGCGCTGCTGCGCGCCCGTAAGGAGTTCGGAGTCAAAGACGATAAAACCTTGTTTTTAACTTTAGGCACTTTAGGCACTCGTAATTTTAGGCACTTTCTTTTCCGTGTTTATCTGTGTCCCGATATGAAATTTTTTGGTTGCGGTTTCGCCGCGGTATCTTCTCCGCGGTTGATTCTGGAAGGAGGAGGAAATGAAGAAGATAAAAGAGAAGAAAGCACCCCAAGGCGAGAGAATAGAAAAGGAATTCCATCGCCGGCAGGAAGATCATGGGGACCTCCTCACCGATCCTTCTCACCATCGGATTCCGGAGCCCCCGGCCAAGGGTCCTTCCAAGCAGACCCTGGGGTCGCGGATCCATGAAACCCGTCAGATGCGCGGCCTCACCCTCCAGGATTTGAGCAGCCGGACCGGGATCAGCCTGGAAACCCTGGAAAAGGTAGAGGCCAACAAAATGATTCCCCCTCTGGGAGAGCTGATCAAGCTGGGGAAAGCCCTGGAGATGAAGATGGGATATTTCATCTCCCCGGGGGTGGAAAAACCGATGACCGTGGTGCACTCCGACAAACGCCCGGTAGTCTCCCGGCACGGAAAAAAGAAGAGCGAGCAATACGGGTATTTCTATGAGTCGCTGGCCCCGGAAAAGGCGGACCGCTTCATGGAACCCTTCTTGATCACCATGGTGCCCAGCGAAGTGAAAGAGCTTGCCAGCCACGACGGGCAGGAGTTCATTTTTGTCCTGGAAGGGGAGATGAGGGCCCAGGTGGGAGACCAGGTGGAAATCCTCAAGGCCGGCGACGCCGTCTACTACGACTCCAGCCACCCCCACCTGGTGAAGTGCCACGGGGATAAACCCACGAAAATCCTGGCTGTGCTCTACACCGGCTCCAAATAGGACTTAAACCCCAAACTCATACCAAAATTGTGATAATAGGGTAATTCCCTTAAGGTAAATCCCCGGCTGGGTCGGGGGACTCATAAAGTTTGACCTCTCCGGGATGCCTGGGTTGTGGCCCGGGGGCAAGGGCATTGCGCGCGGAAAGCATCGACTGGGTGAGCCCTTTTCCCGGGCGCTCCGTTCGACTTCCGCAGAAGGCAGCGGGCCCTTGGGCGACCCGCCGGATCGCCCCTACAGGGAATCGACCCGAGCACTCGGTTCTAGCGCTTTGCCCGCCCGTTCCATGGAATCAAAGGCGTCTCATGGTTTCTGCGCGCAATGCCCTTGGCCCCGGGCCGGGCAACAGAGGAAAGGCCCCGCCCGCCGCAGTCTCAGCCATCCAAGAGAAATTGGGTTGCTTCAGGATCGACCTTATCAGGCGATAAATAAATCGATTTTTCTTGACAGGGCGGCTAAATTGGCATAATAAAAAAGATCAATAAAATTAAGTCGTTGAATATAAGGACGGATGATTCTTTAAGGAGATTATGATTTAAGGAGCTTGGCCCTTAAAATCGCGGATTGAAAAGCATTTACCACCCAGCGAGTCAACGTAGAGAAAGAGGTGGAGTGAGTTCAGGAAGCCTAGTCTTCGAAATTTTGAAACCAGGCTTTTATTTTTCAAAAAAAGGAGGGTATCCTATGGTAAAAGGAATCGCACTGACTCTGGGTTTAAATTCAGTGGACCCGAAGCATTACGGCGGATGGTCCGGGGAACTGAATGCCTGCGAAGCGGATGCCGAGGACATGACCAGCATCGCCAAGGGCAAGAAATTTAAAGTGACCACCTTAATGACCAAAGCGGCGACTCGTGCGCGGGTGGTGGCCCAGATCACCAAAGCCGCCAAGACGCTGAAATCCGGGGACATCTTTATGCTGAGCTATTCGGGGCATGGAGGCCAGCTGCCGGACATCAACAACGATGAACCCGATGCGGAAGATGAAACCTGGTGCCTTTACGATGGGGAATTTTTGGATGACGAACTCTATGCCCTATGGAGAAAATTCGCTGCCGGCGTCCGGATTCTGGTCTTTTCCGACAGCTGCCACAGCGGCACGGTGACCAAACTCGCCTATTACCAGGGAACGGTCAATCTTCGAAGAGGAGCGTTTGTTTCTCAGGAAGTCAAATACCGGGTCATGCCACCCGACGTGGCCCTCCGGACCTACCGGAAAAACAAAGCCTTCTACGACCGGATTCAGAAAGCCAGGGTCCCGAAAGAAAAGCAGCCGGCGGTCAAGGCGACGGTTCTCCTCATCTCCGGATGTCAGGACAATCAGCTCTCCCAGGACGGGGACTTCAACGGGCTCTTTACCGGGCAATTGTTGAAGGTATGGAAGAATGGAGCCTTTAAGGGCGATTACAAAACGTTCCATAAGATGATCCTCAAACGGATGCCGCCCGACCAGACCCCCAATTACTTCAAGGTCGGGGCCGCAAACCCGAAATTCGAAGCGCAGAAGCCTTTTACCGTTTAAGGGAAGGTTGAGTGTGATCCGGTGGAATTCTCCCCCCCATCATCCATGAAAAGCTGAATCAAAGGAGGACGCCATGGCGAAGAAGAGACCTTTTGCGGACAGGATCTTGAACTGTGTCCCTTCGAAGAAGGTGGAAACGGATTGGCCCTTGGAAAGCGCCATGGGCGCCGGTCTTCTGGCGGCCCGGCCGACGATCCCGCCTTCGAAGGATTTGCGCGAGAGCTGGTGGACGATCGGAGACCAGAAGAATACCGGGTCTTGCGTGGGGTGGGCCTCGACGGATTCGGTCATCCGCTGGCATTTCGTCAAGGCGAATCGCCTGCCCAAGCCCCAGAGGCTTTCTCCCCGATTTGTCTGGATGGCTTCCAAAGAGACGGATACGTTCGTTTCCCAGCCCACGACCTTTATCGAATCCGAGGGAACAAGCCTCAAAGCCGCATTGGATATCGCCCGTAAATTCGGGACGGTAAATGATTCGGTCTTGCCCTTTGAGCCGATGAAATTGTACCCGGGCTCTTCCCAGACCTTTTACGCCCTGGCCGCCCAGCTGAAGATCGCCAGCTACTTCAACCTGGGAACGAAGGTAAACAACTGGCGGATATGGTTGGCCAACAACGGCCCGGTTCTGACGCGGCTGAATGTGGACGAAACCTGGGATAACGCCGCCGCCACCAGCGGCAAGCTGGATGTCTATAAGCCGGAAACAACGAGAGGAGGACACGCCATCGCTTTGGTGGGCTATACCCGCGACCGTTTCATCGTCCGGAACAGCTGGGGGACCGGATGGGGAGACAGAGGATTCGGTTACGCCTCCATCGCCTATGCCCAGGCGGCCTTCACCGAGGCCTACGGGGTGAGTATTTAGGAGGAAATTCCAGGTGATATCCCCCTCTCCCCCAGGCTCTGGGGGAGAGGACAGAAAGAGGGGAAGGTTGGTTACTGGGATTTAAGTGATTGCTTTTCCTCCTGCCCCCAGCCTCCAACCTCTTACCTCTTACCTAATCTTTGTACATCGCCTCGATCTGGTCCTTGAAGGCCTCATTGATGTATTTCCGCTTGACCTTCATGGTGGGAGTCACTTCCCCGCCTTCCACGAAGAGCTTCTTGGAAAGAACGGTG
>JAPLIW010000817.1 GCA_026388915.1 Deltaproteobacteria bacterium | reverse complement strand
TAACTGGGCGTCCCCGAAGGATGAGGTTCTGTCCCATGCATGAGTGTATAACAGAAAATTTCGGAAGACGCCAGCAAAAAATGAATAATTCTCAACCTTCCCTTGGAAAGAGATAAATTACATCGTGTCTATTGCAGTTTCAGACTTACTGTCGCTTAGACAAGGCAACAATCATGCCGAACAGTATTGGGACGGTTCTATTTTTGATGATCCCATAAAAAGTCTAAATCCTATCACTCCCGCCCCGCATCAAGTTCGGGATAAACTCCAGCAGGAGTCCAGACTTCGTCCCCGCCCCCGACAAGGGCATTCGAGGGCAGGCTCCAGCGGGGAACCAGAAACATATGAATCTGGATTCCTGTTTTCACAGGAAACCCTGGATTCCCGTTCCCCGATCAGGTCGAGGACAAGTTCCACGGGAATGACAGAGGGGGCGCGGGAATGACAAAAAGAATGGCTTCGTAAAAAGTCAAAGTATCGTCACTCCCGCGAAGGCGGGAGTCCGGTTCCCGCCGCGCGGGTCACGCGGCCTACACAACCGATTTTCCGTTGCAGAAAAAACGGGACGGGGTTTACTTATCCAGAACCTCCCTTACCTTTCGGGTCAGCGCGTCTATCGTAAAGGGCTTCTGGACATAATTCAGTCCCTCCTCCAATACATTCACAGACACTCTCTCCTCATCAAAAAAACCCGACATATACAACACCTTTACCATTCCCCATCGCTCCACTGACCTCTTCCCTAACTCACGCCCGATTATCCCCGGCATCACTACATCCGTCAATATTAAATCGACCCTGCCCCCATAACCCTCCATTATCTGCAACACCTCCTCACCCCCACTCGCCTCCAATACCTCATACCCCTGCCCCTCCAACACCTCCGCCACTAACCGCCTCACATTCTCCTCATCCTCCACCACCAACACCGTCTCCTTTCCACCCCACGCCCCCTGCTCCTCTTCCTTCTGATCCTCCATCACCCCTTCTACCAACGGTAAATAAATCCGAAACACTGACCCCTTACCTACCTCACTCTCCACCGTTATCTCCCCTCCACTCTGTTTCACGATCCCATACACCGTCGATAAACCTAAACCCGTCCCCTTTCCTTTGTCGTGAAGAAAGGCTCAAAGATATGCTCTTTCACCTCCGGGGTCATCCCAAATCCCGTATCGCTTACAGAGAACATCACATACCTCCCCGGCTCCCCCCCCGCATGACTCTCGGAAAAAGCACTATCCAACTCCACATTCTTCGCCTTGATCGTCAATTTCCCGCCCTCAGGCATCGCATCCCTTGCATTGACTGCTAAGTTCATTGTCACCTGCTCCCTCCACCCGAATAAGATCCACTGCCCGCTCAGCTCATATTTGTGGTCTTTTATTATTTGGCGGCCAACATCTTGCGCACGGCTTCCAGTTGGCCCGCGCTGCCAAGCTTTTCGTTCTTTCCGGCAATGAACTTGGCGTACTCGGTCATGAAAATCTTGCCGACCGGGCGAAGGTCGAAATTTTCGGGATGCTCGATAAAGTGCTCACGGTGAACGCGCGTCCACACCAACCGGCCGTCCGTGTCAATGTTCACCTTGGTGACGCCTAACTCGGCGGCGCGCTTGAACTGGTCGGCATCCACCCCTTTGGCCCCCTTGAGCTTGCCGCCCGCGGCGTTGATCCGGGCCACCTCGTCCTGCGGGACGGAGCTGCTCCCGTGCATGACCAGCGGGAACCCTGGCAGCCTCTTTTGGATTTCTTCCAGAACCTCAAAGTGCAGGCCTTGCGACCCACTGAACTTGAAAGCGCCGTGGCTGGTGCCGATGGCGCACGCCAGTGAGTCTACGCCTGTGCGATTGACAAACTCGGCGGCCTGATCCGGGTTGGTCAGCTTGGCTTCGGACTCGCTGACTTTGATGTGCTCTTCGACTCCGCCCAGTTGCCCCAGTTCGGCTTCCACCACAATGCCCTTGGCGTGGGCAGTGTCTACGACGCGATTGGTGATGGCGATGTTGGTTTCAAAGTTTTCGTGGCTGGCGTCAATCATCACGGAACTATAAAAGCCGCTGCTGATGCAGTCATAGCAGGTCTCTTCGTCACCGTGATCCAGATGGACGGCAAAAATGGCATCGGAGAAAACCTGATCGGCGCTGCGGATCAAACCTTCCAGCATGAACTTGTGAGTGTACGAGCGCGCCCCTTTGCTGATCTGGATGATGAAAGGCGCTTTACTGTCCAGGTTGCCCCGAAACAGGCCCATCGTTTGTTCGAGGTTGTTGATGTTGTAAGCGCCAATGGCGTATTTTCCATACGCGGCCTCAAACAGTTTCTTAGTCGTGATAATCATGCTTCGCTCCCTTCGTGAATTTATTCTATAAATGATAAGAAATAATAAGAACTCCCTTTAGGGTGAGTTGAATATACGAAAAAGGGAGTTGTGGGTCAAGAACAAAAAGAGTACCGATGATTACCAATTCAAATCAAGCATGCCTCGCTAAAATGACGGGTTGCGGAGGAAGAAATCCTTACTTTGAGGGCAAAAAGGGGGAGGCTAAGTTTTGGAAGTTTTTAACATCTTTTTTTGGAATAGAGTAGACCTGACACCCAGTTCTTTTTCTTTATTTTTTTCTTAATTCTTTTCTGAATAATTCTAATCTTGGTAATTCTTCTTTATCCCTTTGGCGGCCTGCGGCCTTCTTGCTCTCTATAATATCTTCTATAGAGGCACAATA
>JAPLIW010000145.1 GCA_026388915.1 Deltaproteobacteria bacterium | reverse complement strand
GGCCTTCTTCCAGGCTTCGGCAAAGGAAGCTTCCGCGTCGGCCACGGCCGGCCCGAGGATCTCCACCCCCGTGTCCCTCCAGGGGGCGATCCCCCGGGCCGGGTCTCCGGCCCAGGCATCCCCCATGCACAGCCCGGAGATGAAAGCCAACGAGCCGTCTATGGTGAGCAGCTTTCGATGATCCCGGCTGGCCCTTCCACATCCGGTAAGCCAGAGGGCCGCCCGAGCCCACCCAGTCATACAGCACCCGAACCTTGACCCCCTGCCGGGCCTTCTCCACCATCAGGTCCCGGAAGCGCCGCCCTGTTTGATCGTTGTGAATGATGTACATTTCCAGGTGGATGGTCTTTTCAGCGGATTCGATGGCCTTCATCCACTCCGGGTAGTTTTCGGAACCGTCGCGCAGAATGCGCAGGGAATTTCCCCGCACCAGGGGGGCCCCGGAGGTGCGCAGGAACGCATCGGCGGTCAGGGCCCGTTTCAGATCAATGGAGGTTCTGCTCATGAGCGCGGCTCCCATCTTGTTCCAGGCGTTCCGCCCGGCTATCGGAAGAGGGAAGAGAGAATTTCATCCCGGTGATGATGGCCTCGTGGCAATCTGCAGCTCCACCAGAATGGGCATATGGTCCGAAGCGACGAAAGTGGACAGGGTCCGGGGGACCGTCACCTTCACGATTTCCACCTGCCCCTGGTAAAAGATGTGGTCGATATGAAAAATCGGGAGGATCCCGGGATAAGTCCGACGCCACCGGAGAAAGGGAAAAAGGTCGAGACTCTGAAAGGTCTCGTTCAGGAGGTTCGTGGCCGGACCTTTTCTCCATTCGTTGAAATCCCCCAGCAGGATTTTGGGCCCCCGCGCGGTTGGGTCGGATAGATAATCGATCAGCTTCCTTGCCTGGTGGGTCCTTTCCTTCCGGGAAGTCCCCAGGTGCACGTTGTAAATATGAACCCGGTGCCCCTGCAGGGAAATATCGACCCGCTGGAGGAGACGGGGTTCGAAGCCGTCCTGGCTCAGATCATAACCCCCGTGATGCTTGACGGGCAGGCGGCTTAAGAGGGCATTTCCGTATGGATGCCCGCGCAGGGCGCGCGCGGGCGCCAGCATTGAAGCCATGCCGAGACGATCGCTGATCTCTTCCTCCTGCCCTCTTCCGCGAGGACCGGTTCCGATCACTTCCTGCAGGGCAACTACGTCCGGTTTCAACCTCTCCAGGACAGTGGCGATGCGTGCCGGATGGGTCCGACCGTCTATCCCGCGGCATTTGTGAACGTTGTAGGTGACGATCCGCAATCGCAATGAATCGTGTTTAAGGCTCATAACTCAGGGAGAGTGAATGGGGGCAAAAAGGGAAAAAGGCGAAACGGCGAAGAGGAATAACCAAAAGTGATACCCAGCACTGCCATGACCGGTAAACCCTGTTTTTTCACATTTCCTTAAAATAATCCTTATTCAATTCCTCCTCGAGGATCCGGCAATGCTTCAGCTCTTCTTTGGCCAGGGACTCAAACATCTGTTTGGTCCCCGGATAT
>JAPLIW010000133.1 GCA_026388915.1 Deltaproteobacteria bacterium | reverse complement strand
AAGAGGGCAAGGCCGTCCGGCATAGCAGGAGGAAAGGGTTTTAGCGGCGATTCACGAACCGCATTTTCGTGAAAACAATAAAGACTCAATGGAACGCAGATGGAAATAGAATAAGGGAACGATGGAATAGTGGAATAATGGAATGATGGTTAATACTATTGAAAGCCTATTTTGTAAATTGCGGCATTCAATTCCCCAATATTCCATCGTTCCAAAATTCCATTATTCCAATCCGTTGACCCTCTGCGTAATCTGCGGATAAACAGTTTCAGATTTTTTTGACTTCCTCAGCAATCAAAAAGGAAACAAACCCCCATGGAAAGTTTCATCGCCCGCCAGCCGATCTTCGACGCCCAGAGAAATGTTTACGGGTATGAGCTCTTTTTCCGTTCCGGGTTGGAAAACGTATTCCGCAATCCGGACCCGAATCAGGCCACTTCCAAGGTGATGGTGGACGGTTTTTTCCTCTTCAACCTGAATGAGCTTACCGGCGGCAAGAGGGCTTTTATCAATGTTCCCCGGGATATTCTCCTGAAGGAATACATGTTTTTCCTCCCCAAGGAACAGGTTGTGGTGGAACTGCTGGAAACGGTGGAGCCCGATCCGGAAGTCCTCCAGGCCTGCCAAAAACTGAAAAGCGCCGGTTACCTGATCGCCATGGACGACTTCGTGTATGAAGCGCGCTATGATCCCCTTCTGGAGTTTACCGATTTTGTGAAAGTGGATTTCCTGTCCACGCCAGAGGAGGCGCGGAAGTCTATTAGGCAGAAGATTTCCGCCTTGAAAGTCCGCCTGGTGGCCGAAAAAGTGGAGACCCCCCAGATGTTCCAGCAGGGGATTGAGAGCGGATATTCCTTCTTCCAGGGCTATTTCTTCAGCAAACCCGCCATCATCGTGGCCAAGGATATTCCCACCTTCAAGGCCCATTATTTCCAGCTCCTGAAGGAAATCCACCGGTCGGGGACCGACCTGAACAAACTCGACGGAATCATCCGACAGGATGTCGCCCTCACCTACAAACTTCTCCGTTACATCAATTCCGCCTTTTTTGGGCTCCCCCAAAAGATCAAATCGGTGAGACAGGCGCTGGTCCTCCTGGGAGAAAGGACGATCAAAAACTGGATCTCTTTCGTGGCCCTGG
Source organism: Deltaproteobacteria bacterium (assembly GCA_026388915.1). Lineage (GTDB taxonomy): Bacteria > Desulfobacterota > SM23-61 > SM23-61 > SM23-61 > SM23-61. The sequence goes on along the minus strand of JAPLIW010000133.1, from coordinate 964 downwards.
CCAGCATGGGGTCGGACAAGCCGGAGGAGCTTCTGATCCTGACCGTTGTTCGGGCCAGATTCTGCGAGACGATGGCTCCTTATTTTGACCTTGCCGACCGGAAAGACGATTCTTTCCTCATGGGCCTTTTTTCCCTGATCGATGCCTTCCTGGACCGGCCTCTTTCCCAGATTCTGGCGGAGATTCCCATTGACGACCCCATCAAGCTGGCCCTCCTGGGAGAGCCCGGCCGGCTGGGAGAAATTTATAAATACACCCTTTCCTACGAAAAGGCCGCCTGGAGGGATCTGCAAAAACCCATCGTCATCCCGGATAAGGATACAACCCCTCTCTCTCTTTATCTGGAGGCTTTGAAATGGGGGCAGGCTTTTTATACGGAAACCAAGGCGGGCCCCTGAGTTCGTAGGGGCGATTCACGAATCGCCCATCGACCGGTGGCGTAAAATATGACTTCCCCTCCTTGATGATTTCCTAAAAAGTAAAATTTCCCCTCCCCTGGCGGGAGGGGATGAAGGGGAGGGGAAAGATCATTAATGGAGATCAAAGGGACATGAAAAAAAATCAATCCGGAGAACCGATCATCACCCGTTCCTTCGCTTCACGGGAAATCTGCCCGGGAGACACATGGAAAGTCTATATCCACGCCGCCGACCCGGAAGGGGACATGAAAACCATCATTTTCGCGGTCAGCCAGCCCGGCCGGGGTTCCTATCCGGTCAGTTACGTAAAAGTTCCCCAAGGGCAGGGCGGGGAGCTTTCCGGTTTTATCTATTTAAATACCGGCGCAGGACAGGGCTTATCCTTCATCACTCTCACCCTGCAGGTGGAGATTCAGGACCGAGCGGGAAACCTGAGCCGGCCCGTTTCATTTTCCCTGGCCTTCAATCCCCGGGCCGAGCAGGAGACCCCTGCCCCCGGCCTCTTTCCGGATAAAGAAATCGGCCCCATCATGGTCTCTCTCGAC
>JAPLIW010000717.1 GCA_026388915.1 Deltaproteobacteria bacterium | reverse complement strand
TCCAGCGAAATCGGTCGAAACCGTAACCCTGAAGGTTCCAACCTTGCGCATGATCGCCTGGGAAGTGACCCGGAGCTGCAACCTGAACTGCATCCACTGCCGGGCCGCCGCCGGAAGGGGACCCTATCCGGGTGAATTGGGCACGGAAGAAGCGCTCCGCCTGATCGAGGAGATCGTTTCCTTCAGCCAGCCGGTCGTCATCCTGACGGGGGGCGAGCCCCTCCTCCGGCCGGATATCTATGACCTGGCCCGCTACGGGACGCAGAAGGGACTGCGCATGGTCATGGCTCCCAACGGGACTCTTCTGGACGCGGAAAAGGCGGCCCGCCTGAAGGCTTCGGGGATTCAGCGGGTCTCCATCAGTCTGGACGGGGCGGCGGCCGAGAGCCACGACCGTTTCCGCCAGGTGGAAGGTGCCTTTGCCGGGGCCTTGAGGGGGATCCAGTTTTTGAAAGAAGCCGGGCTCGATTTTCAGATTAATACCACGGTGACCCAGAAGAATTTCCAGGAGCTGCCCGGAATCCTGGACCTGGCCGTAAAGCTGGGAGCCGTGGCCCACCATATCTTCCTCCTCGTCCCCACCGGCCGGGGAAAGGAAATGAAAGGGGAGGCCATTGAGGGGAAGGAGTACGAAAAGATCCTCCACTGGTTTTATGACCAACGGGAAAAGGTGCCGCTCCAGCTCAAGGCGACCTGCGCCCCCCATTACTACCGGATTCTCCGGCAGCGAACGCGGGAAGAAGGAAAGAAGGTGACCCCCCAGACCCACGGCCTGGATGCCATGACCCGGGGATGCCTGGGAGGGATCGGCTTTCTCTTTATATCCCACGTGGGTGATGTGCAGCCCTGCGGTTATCTGGAGGCTTTCAGCGGAAATGTGAAGCGGCAGCGGCTGAAAGATATCTGGGAATCCTCCCCCGTTTTCCTGCAGTTGCGCGATTTCTCCGCTTACCGCGGCCGCTGCGGGAGATGCGAATACATGAGGGTGTGCGGGGGCTGCCGGGCCAGGGCTTTTGAGCAATCCGGAGATTTTATGGCCGAAGAACCCCTTTGCATTTATCAACCCGGAAGGAACCCCGCTCCCGCTTCCTGATTTATCGCCTGAACAGTCGAAAGACAGCCTTTTCCCCCGGTGATGTATCCGCAGGAAACCTTCCCTGTTTCCCCCCCTTTTGAACGTAAAGGCCTTCGACCCTGTACAAATATGGCCGAATTTGCCCCCCGGATTAACCGTTTTATCTTGTTTCAAAAATCAAGAAAAGACCGAGCCTGCCTCTCTTTTCTTCAATCCCCTTTTTAATATACGGAATTTATTTAAATATTTAAAAATCCCGGAAGCCTACAAAAAGCCCTGCTCATCTTTTTCAATGCCGACTTGCATATCGGCATAAAACTTGCCATTAAAATTATTGCCGCTGGGGGAATGCGTTTTTCCTCCGGCACTTCGGGCGAGCGAGGAGATTGGAGATGCCCCAGACAGAAAGTTTCTCCCAGAGTGAACATCAGGTTTTTCCGCTGAACTCCCCGGAAACTGCCCCCGTCGTCCCCAACCCAGCCATGGGAAAGGAGAACCGAAGGCAGCGGAAGAAATCGGGCAAGCTCTCCGGCATGCTGGATTATTTCTTCGGCAAAGAGAAGGGCGGGTCCGGAGAATCCCTGGAGGAGGATTACCTCGATCTCTCCCAGAGGTATCCGGAAAATGCCACCTACCAGATGAAAATGGCCGAGATTTACCAGAAAAAAGGAGAAGAGGAGAAAGCCATCGCCAAGTATCTCCAGGCCGCTGAAATATTCGGCCGGGAGAACTTTTTCCCCCAGGCCATGGCGATCTACAAACAAGTCCTGGTCATGAATCCCCATCTGGTCCAGGCCAACCAAAAAACCGGGGAGATCTATCAAAAGATGGGGTTCCTGGATGACGCCATCGCCCAGTACAGAATCGTGGTCAAACATGACGAAACCTGGGGAAGAAAAGAAAAAATTCCTCAGATCATGAAGCTGATTCAAGAATTGGAAAAGGAGAAGAGTGCCCGGGAAAAGAAAGCGCCGGTCGCGGTGGAAGCCAGGAAACCAGCCGAACCCAAGGCGGGTCCTGCTCCCCCGGCTTTACCCCGATCCGGGCCACCGCCCAAGGCCCTTCGCCCAGTCTCCCCCCAGGAGGGGAAAAAAGAAGATTTCTATGATCTCGGGGCTGAATTGACCGCCAGCGACCCGGGGGATTTGAAAGACATCAAGGAAATCTCCATGGATAAGCTCTTCGGGTTTGAAGAGATCTTCAAAGAGCTGCAGGAAACGGTGATTCCGGCGGAGGTGTACCCCAATTTCAATTACCACATGGGCAAAGCCTGCCGGGAGATGGGGTTCAATGACGGGGCGATCGATCAGCTGCAGGTCGCCATGCAGAAAGGACAGAACCCCATCGAAGCGGCCAAGATGTTGAGCAAGTGCTTCCGGGACAAGGGATGGTTTCATGAGGCCCAGAAGTATTTCGAGAAGGCCATGCAGATGGAGAGCGAATCCCGAAATAAGCAACCCCCCAGCTTCAAAAGCGAACTCGTCATGATTCCCTCCTGATCCCTTCGGGTCCGGGACTCGGCCGAGCCCCGGACCTCACCCCTAACAGGCAAGGCCGAAATCATTTTTTCCCCCGCTGTCTGCGCGTCCCTGGGTCTCCGCATCAGTCGAATACCCCCAAAGGCTTGCAGGAATCATAGATAAGGGGTAAAATCAGTAAGGGTTCCCTCGCTACCATTTCTCAGGGGCAGTCCCCCTCCCGGCCCGGGGGCCAGAGAGAGGGATTTTTCTTAAGTTTTCCATAGAATCGACCGAAATCATTAGCAGTAACCCTCAAAAGGCCGGATATTCCGGGGAACCCTTCCGCCCGATCTTCAAAAGAGGGTTGCCGGTCTCCGGGCAGGCAAAAACCCGGGGAAGGAGGGGAGGATGGTTCCTACCGAGAGGATCCGGAATGTCGAAATCTTTCAGGGGCTCAAAGATGAAGAGCTAAAAATCGTGGCCCAGCTGTGTCAGGAGCTCCAGGTTCCCGAGAAAAACACGCTTTGCCAAGAAGGAGCCCGGGCTGACAAGCTTTTCATCCTGGAGGAAGGAACCGTTTCCATACGATTCCAAAAAGGGGCGGGCTTCGAGATTCACGGTCCGGGGAAGATCCTGGGCTGGTCTTTTCTCGTTCCCCCGAACCGTTACACGGCCTCCGCGGTCACGGTCACCCCTTCCCGACTCCTGATGATCAAGAGCCCGGATTTCTATGAGCTGGTCCACAAGGACAGCCGGATGGGCTTGAAAATCATGGACCGCCTGGCGCAGGTGGTTTCCGGTCGCTTGAAGGCTTCGGTCGAAATTCATTAAACCGGGATTCCGTCCGGGGGAAAAGCCGGCTCCGGCGACGGAAGATTGCAGGGGCATGAACTGTCCTGCCTCGGGGCAGGCCCAATCGGGGGGAGATTCTCCCCAGGCGAGAGATCTATGGGAATCATTGGCAAGTTCGGAGATATGCTGAAAGGAAAGGCCAAGTCTCAGGAACCCTTCGACCGCTACACAAACCTGGTCAAGAAAGAACCGGGGAACGCCAAAGCCCACCTGAAATTGGCCGAGCTTTACCAGAAGAAAGGGGACAAGAAGAAGGCCGTCGCCGAATACCTTATGGCCGCCGAGATCTTTTTAAAAAACCAGTTCTACGCCCGGGCCATGGCCATCTACAAGCAGGTTCCCAAACAGGATCCCACTCTCGACCATGTCTACCTGAAGATCGCCGATATCTACCGCAAGATGGGGTTCACGGGAGATGCCTTTGCCCAGTACCGGATCCTGGTCCAGCATTACGACGGCCAGGGGATGAAAGACAAGGCCCTGGAAGTTTTGAGCCTCATGGCCGACATGGACCCCCGGAAGACCGACCTGAAAGAGAAGATCAAAATTGCCAAATCCCAGATGGGCACCATGGAAGGACCCGGGGCGGGCCCAACGGCCGGTGAGGGTGCCGTCTTTGACGGATCTACGCCCCTCTCGCCGGGATTCCCGGCGGGGGAAGAGAAGAAGTCGGATTTCTTCGACCTGGGGGCTATGCTGGAATCCGCCGAAGCGCCCCAGGGGTCCGGTCCGAAAGAAATCGCCCCCATGGAGAAGATCTGCGGTTTTGAGGAGATCTTCAAAGAATTGAAAGAGAACAGCGGCCCGAGCGCGGTGGACCCCAATTTCAACTATAACCTGGGCGTGGCCTCTCGCGAGATGGGCTTCACGGAGGATGCCATCGAGCAGTTCCGGATCGCGCTGGAAAAAGACCAGAACCCCTTCGAGGCGGCCAACATGCTGGGTCTTTGCTACAAGGAGACGGAGCAGTGGGACGAGGCGATCCAGTCCTTCCAGAAGGCCCTGCGCATGGAGGGAATTCCCCGGGAGAAGATCCTGGAGGTCAAATACGAACTGGGGCTGATCTTGAAACAGCAGGGGAAAAAGGAAGAGGCGCTGCGGCTGCTGCGGGAAATATCGACTGTGGATACGAAATTCCGAGAGGCCAAAAAAGAGATCGCCCTTCTCCTGGGGCAGGGGCATCAAAAGGGAAAATCCGCGGCTTAGTGCTGAGTGAGCCATATTTGCAATCCACAGTTTAAGGACACGCTGCCGTAATTGCGAATCGAAGCACTAAGGACGATTGGGAGGGTAATGGGATGGCGGTCTTCAACTATACCAAGAAAGAAATCGATGCCAAAATCGTGTACTACGGCCCGGCGATTTCCGGGAAGACCACGAACCTGCAGTTCGTCCACGGGCACCTGAAGCCCGATCAGCGGGGCAAGATGGTCTCTCTGGCCACCAACGAAGACCGTACCCTGTTCTTCGATTTTCTGCCCATCGAGCTGGAGAGCGTCCGGGGCTTTAAGACCCGTATCCACCTCTACACCGTCCCCGGTCAGGTATATTATGGAGCGACCCGCAGGGCGGTTCTCACCGGGGCCGACGGGGTGGTCTTCGTAGCCGATTCTCATGCCGACCGGATGGAAGACAATCTGGCCAGTTTTAGGGACCTGGAGGATAACCTCCGCTATTACGGGAAGAAGATTGACACGGTCCCTCTGGTCATCCAGTACAACAAGCGGGACCTCCCCAACGTTCTCTCCGTGGAGGATCTGAACCAGAAGCTTAACCGTCTGAACAGCCCCCATTTCGAGGGCGTCGCCGTTCTGGGCAAAGGGGTCTTTGAGACCCTAACCATGACCTGCCGTCTGGTTTTGAAGGCCATCGAAAATGGAGTGGAATCCCGCCGGACCGTCTCGGGCCCGGGAAAGACCCCTCCGCCTGCTGCTCCGCCAAGCCCCAAGGGGCTGCGCCTGGAAAAGCCCGCGGGGCAGGTGGAATCCCCTCATCCCCGGCTTGAATCGATGGCCGGCAAGGGCTTACCCCCGGGAAAAGAGGCGCCCCAGGCCAAACCTGGCGCGCCCGCTTTGGAAACGCCGCGCGCCAGGGCCCTGCGGCAGGAAAGAGCACCGGCCCCTCCGGGGGTTCCGGCGGCCGGGAAGATTGCTCTGCCCCCGCTGGCGGGGAAGATTCCATCCCTGACCGTGGAGAGACCCGATAAGAAAGAAGAGGAAAAGCAGGTTCTGGAGAGCCCGCCCATGGCCGGGAAGACCCCGGAGAAGGCGCCGGAGAGGAAGAGGCCGGATCTATCCTTCAAACAACCGGACCGAGGGGTGGGGGTGGCCAAGAAAACGGCGGCGGCGAAAGAAAGCCTGCGTATTCTCTCCTGCGGTCAGCCCCGGGTCTCTTCTCCCGGCAGCGTGGAGATTCCCCTGACCCTGGAGCTGGATGGGGCGGGAAACAGCGGCCTCCTCAGTATCAACCTGTCCATCAAACTCGAATCCATTGAACCGGAAATTGATTAAAGGAACACCCCAGAGATTTCTTTTCATGGAAAAGATCTTCCTGCGGCCCTCCTTGCATCCAGCCCGAAGAAGACCCTGTCTGCCCCTGCTCGGGATCCTGTTTTTTTCCATCGCTTTGATCCTGGGGGATCTTCCCGTATGGGCCCAGCCCCGGCCATCCCCCCTTCTGCCGGAAACTCCGGCGCAGGCCGGAATGAGGGACCGGGAGGAGGTCGACCGGGCCTGGCTTGCCCACCGGGAATACCTGGAAAAAGGAGATTGGTCGAAGAGCCAGGGAGAGCTGGAAAAAGTCTACCAGCGGAACCTGGATCAGGGGATCCGCAACGATTATGCTTACTCCCGGGTCCTGCTCCGGGAGAGCTCCCAGGCACCCCAGAGGGGAATGTCCATGGCGAAGGGCGAGCTCCTGGCCTACGCCGACCGGATGGCCCCGGACTACTCCGAAGTGCTGCAAACCCGGGCAGGGTGGCTCCTGATCCAGATCCCCAGCAACTGGGAGAATACCCTCCGGGTGGTTTCAACCTGGGGGAAGGGCGTTTTCCTCTCCTTTGCCAACCAGGAGGAGGCTTTTCCCCGCCTGGCGAATATCAGCTTCTGGATCCTGCTCAGCTTCATCCTCACCTTCGCGGTTTTCGCGGTTTCTCTTCTCTTCCGCCATTACTTCTATTTTACCCATCATTTGAAGCACCTGCTCCGGCTGGACATGAGCTCCATTCCCCTCATGGCGCTGAGCTTCCTCTTTCTCTTCTCCCCCTTTTTCCTGGGCCTGGGGTGGATGTGGCTCTTTGTCCTGTGGGTCCTGGTCTTCTGGATCTACGGAAAGCGATCGGACCGGGTGGTGACCCTGGTCCTGCTGGGTCTGCTCCTCCTTCTCCCCCTGGGCATTCGTTTCCATTCTTCTCTGGTTTTTTCCCTAACGGGAAATGGCATCCCGGAAATTCTCCGGGCGAATAACGGAGCGTGGAGCGAGGATTTACACCGGAGGCTGGTGAACCTCGACAAAGTCCATCCTCAGGACCCCGATATCCTTCTGTCCCTCGGACTGGTGGAGAAGCGCATGGGGAAGTGGAATGAGGCGGAGCAGCGGTTCCTTCAGCTTCTGCAGCTGGATCCCCGATCGGCCGCGGGCCTGAACAACCTGGGAAACCTCTTCCTCCTGACCGGCCGCCCGGATCAGGCCGCGGAGGCCTACCAGAACGCGGTCCGTCTGGATCCCTCCCGGGGAGAGCCGCCCTATAACCTGAGCCAGGCCTATCTCCTCAAACTCCGGATGAAGGAGGCCCAAGGGGAATTCCAACGGGCCCAGCGGCTGGAGCCGCAGAAGATTTCCTATCACACGAGCATCTCCTCCAAGAACCCCAACCGGCTGGTGATGGACTGGACCATCGGCCCCCTCCAGGTCTGGAAAAGAGTATGGACCCCGAGCCCGGAAGGCGAACGGACCGCGCGGGGATCCTGGGATATCCTGTGGAATGGAATTCCCCTGGAATATGCAGAAATCGCCATGGCGGTCCTTTTCGCCCTTTTGGGAGGGATCCACCTGGTGTCGCGGCGGTTGTCGCTGATCCGCAGCTGCGAGCGGTGCGGGACGCTTCTCTGCTCCCGCTGCACCCGGTCCAGGGTCATCGGGAATCAGTGCGTCCAGTGCCTCAACGCTTTCACCGCCAACAGCAATGCCGACCCGCAAGTTGTCCGCAAGAAGCGGGCTGCGGTGGCCCGGTACCAGTCGCGCCTGAATTTCCTGCCGCAGAAGCTGTCGTGGATCCTGCCCGGGGTGGGACACCTGATGCGGGGGCACACCGTGGAGGGGATCCTCTATCTCTTCGTGCTGATCCTTTTCCTGACCCGGGTGATCTGGTGGTCGGGGTGGATACCCAATCCTCTTTCGCCGGAGTCGTCCCTCGGGATCCCCTGGCTGATCATTGCGGTGGGCCTTTTCATCTTTTTCTATCTTTTCGTTCAGTACCGGATGAATCGAATCCGTCTGCAAGGGGGAATGACCTATCTTCGAAGGACCTAAAAACGGGAAAGAAGGCGGGCTCACCGGGTCCCTGAAAGACTTCGGTTTGACGGACCTTTTCCAGGTCCTGGGCCAGCAGCGAAAGACCGGAATCCTCACCCTGGAGGGGGATAAGAAGGTCGTCCAGGTCCTCTTCGAGAAGGGCCTGATCGTCGGGGTGGCCTTTCCGGGGGACACGGAAGAGGAGCCGGCCCTGGGGAGACGACTGATCCGCGGCCGGGTGATCTCGGCGGAGAACTGGCAAAGGGCTTACAAGCAGCACAAGGATAACCTGGTGGGCCTGGAAAAGGTGCTGGTCGATAACGGCATGGTCACCAAGGAGGATCTGACCGCGGCCCTGCGCCTCCTGACCGTGGATACCATCTACGGCCTCTTCAAATGGAAGGGAGGCAGCTTCCATTTTGAGACCAAACCGGTCGCCTATGATCATGAGTTCGTGGAGCCCATGAATTCGGAATTCCTCCTCCTGGATGTGCTCCGCATGGTCGATGAGTGGCCCATGATCGCCGAGCGCCTTCCCAGCTTTGACATGGTCCTGCAGAAGCTTAACCCCATGACCACCCTGGATGCCCTGGTGGGGACCCCCTGGGAAAAGAACCGCACCTTCCAGATGGAGGTCATTTATGACCTCATCGACGGCCAGCGCTCGATCCGGGAAGTCATCGAAGTGAGTTTTGTGGAAGAGTTCGAGACCTGCAAGTACCTTATCCTCCTCATGAATGCCGGACTGATCGAATCGACCTCGATCAGCGCCAAAAAGGATCGAGGGGAGGGGAGGAAGTCTCAGGTTGCCAAATACCTGGCCGAAGCCGCCGCCTACCTCCTGGTAGGGATTTTCGCCCTTCTCCTTTTTTTCCAGTTCACCGCGACGCGCCTAGGGCATTTCCCCTTCACCTACGGGGAACGGCAGGGGTGGCATGCGGTTCGGGATTCGGTGAGGAAGGTCTATGACCTGAAAGTCAAGAATGCCCGCGAGGTCTTTTTCCTGGAAGAGAACCGCTACCCCAAGAACCCCTCCGAGATGGTGGACCGGGGTCTCCTGCCTCGCTGAAGGATCTTGGGAGCGACCGCCCTTCGGGAACGAGGACCGGCCTTCGGCCTTGCGGACCGCTTCACTTGAGGCCAAATATAAATTTTAACTGACAACGTTCAGCTTGTCTCCTGAGTTAGGAATTCGTTTTTCAACTCTCCCGTGGCCCGGCCGGAAGTTCGATTCACGCCGCAACAATCAACACCCAACCCGGGACACGGTTTTCCCCCCTCCGGGCTCCACCCGGGCACGCGCCGCGTGCCCCTACATGCTCCGAACTTCTCCCCCTGAATCCTATTTCTTTTCCCTGAGGACAAGGTGCTCGAGAAGAAGGACGGCCACGATCCCCACCACCAGCCCGTTTTTCAAAAAAGCCTGGGCGCTGAAGGAAAGGGTCCGGAAGAAATCTTCCGGAAGCAGGGTAATGATTCCGGCCAGCAGGATGGGCAGGCCGATCACCAGATAGTCCCGGCCCTCCAAAGAGCGTCCCGTGCGGGTGAGGACCGAGATCCCGGCCCCCACCTGGGAAGCCATGGCCGTGAGGAGAGCCGCTCCCACCACCGAAGGGGGAATGGAGAGGAGGAGCATGAGAAACTTCTGGAAAAAAGCCAGGAGGCAGAGGAAGACCCCGCAGAGGGTCAGGGGAAAACGGCTTCCCACCCGGGTAATCAGCACGACGCCGGGGCTGATGCCGAAACTCACCGTGCCGATGGACCCCAGCGCCCCAGCCAGGATGCTTCCCGCGCCGGTCAATCCGATTCCCCGGGCCACCCTTCTTCCCATGTTTTCTTTGCCCACGATTTCCCCGATACTGTACATGCTTCCCACCCCGTTGATGACCACCGCCAGATAAGCCACCAGGAAGGGAAGAATGGCCGAAAGGACAAAACGGGGAGGTTCGGATACCAGGGAGGGAGGAAGGGAAAACCACTGGACCTCAGGCCGGACGGAAAAATCCAGTCGACCGAGAAGGCCCATCAGGAAAGTTCCCAGCAGGATTCCCCAGAGCAAGGAGAGCGTCCTGAAAAATCCCGCCAGCCTCTGGCTGAAGAGGGCAATGGCCGCGACGGTAACCAGGGAGACTCCCAGAATCCGCAGGTCCCCCCGAGGGCTTCCCGGATGCTGACCGATGAGCAGCGGGGCCAGATAGGGCAAGAGGGTGATGGCGATGAGGATGAGGGTTACTCCGACCACATTATCGGTGAAGAGGGCTTCCACATACCGCATGAGCCGGAGGGCGGCCAGAAGGACGAGGAGGATTCCGCCGATGATCATTCCTCCCTGGATGGCCGGCATCCCTCCGGGGGCCAGAACCAGGAGGGTCAGGAGAAGAGCTGAGGAGGGCCCATCCAGAAGGGGGTAGCGGTGTCCCCACAAAGTCTGGAGGATCATGATTCCTCCGGTGGTCACCAGAACCCGCTGGAAGAAAAGGATTCTCTCCCCTTCCGGCAATTTTAGATACTCGGAGGAGATGGCCGAGAGAATCATCAGGGTGGGCAGGAAGATGATCATCCACTGGAACCCGTAGGCCATGGCCCGTGGCCAGGGTGGCTTCTGGTCCAACCCGAATAACAGGTCTTGGTGAATAGGCCCTCCGACTCAATTTAAGCGATTACGTTCTTTTCTCAGCCCGCCAATTCCCGGAAACGCCGGTACCTCGCCGGGTCGTCTTTCCGGGGCCACTGATTTTTAGCAATGGCCGATTTGCTGCTGGCCAGACGCTGATTCATCCCGGGATGGGTGGCGAAGATGCCCTGTTTCGACCCGCCGGTCTGTTCCCGGGCCATTTTCTCGAGGGAGTCGGTGAGGCCGTAAGGGCTGTACCCGAGGCGGTTCAGAAAAGCGAGGGCCCCAAGGTCCGCTTCCATCTCCTGCTCACGGCTGTATCCGTTGACCAGGAGGGTCTTGGCCACATCATCCACCGATCCTTCGAAGAGCGAAACCAGCTTGGTCATCTCCGCCCCGCCGAGTTTCCGGGCAGTTTCCGATCCCAAGATCGACAGGGCTTCCACCCAGCGAGACTTCTGAATCGAGGCCAAACCGTCCTTGTGATTCACATGGGCCACTTCATGGGCCAGGATGGCGGCGAGTTGGTCCTCGTTTTGGGCTTTTTTCAGCATGCCCCGGGTGATAAAAATCATTCCCCCCGGGCAGGCCAGGGCGTTCGCCTCTTCCGTGTCCAAAATGGCGAAGTCATAGCCTCCGAAGATGTAAGAACGGTCGGAGGCCAGGGCGAGGGCCTGGCCGATGGAGTTGACGTAAGCGGTCAAACGTTCATTCGAATAGAGCCGGTAGCGGCCAAGGATGGTGGCGGCCACGGCCCGGCCCACGTAATATTCCTCCTGCTCGGTCATGGGCCTGGCCGCTTTGGCGGTTTGCTTGGCCATCCGATCAATGGCTTCCCGGTCCTCCTTGGATATTTTCCCCATTCCTTCCCCCACGGCCGTTCCCATCTGCACGACCTCTGCGCAACCGGTCAGGAACAAGGCCAGCAAGAAGGACAGGGCCGCGGTACAGAAAACACCTTTTTTCATGGCGCACCTCCGGGTTCCCGAAGGTTGCCCGCCCGGATGAAGGCCTGCAGCCTCTGTTCCTCCACTCGATAAGCCTGCACCTGGTTCACGAGGTCATACCGCATCTTCGGATTCTTGTCCCGAAACGCCTTTTCCACCTCGGGATTGAACCCCTTTCCCGCCAGGGCTACTTCGTCCTGGGAGGTTTCCTCGGCCTGCCCTCCGGCCAGGGAAGAAAGCTGGAATTTTTGCTCCTGGACGGCGCTCTTGTGAATCCAGCCCTCTTTTCCCTGGTAGCTGACCCGGAACCAGTCTCCCTCCCTCCCCGATTCCTGCAGGGCCGCCCCGAAAGGAGCCCGGACCAGGGCGGGAGCGAAGAAACGTTTGTCCTTGCGGATCATCGCTTCCTGGGTGATGACCTTCACCGTGGCCGCGGCCGCGACCGACGAGATGAGGCACAGCCCCAGAAGAATGATCCAGGTTTTTGCTTTCATATCGTCCTCCCCTTCATGAAGTGCCTACAATGCCTAGCAGGATGCGGAAAAACCCCAATTTTCCGTCACTCCCGCGAAAGCGGGAGTCCAGAATCCCTTGAAAAGACTGGATTCCTGCTTCCGCAGGAATGACGACCCAGAACCCCAAAAGACTTTTTCAGCAACCTGCTAGAGTTCGGAGTGCCTAGAATGAAAAAAGCAGGAACCATAACCTTTGCATACCCATTCGTTTCCATTCCCAGGACTTCATGACCTCCAGGCTTGCAGACTTTTGCTCTTCGAACTCCAGGCACTCCGAACTTTAGGCACTCTAGGCACTTTTATTTTGTCGTCAACCGATACACTCCGTCCCAGCCCGGGCCGGGCGGATTCCCCTTGTAGGTTTGGCACCGGCGGATAAAAGTCTTTGCCGGGCCGTCCTCGGGATTAAGTTCGAGGATCTGTTGAAACCGGCGGACAGCCTCATCCCAGTCCTGTTTCCGGTATAGGGCCAGCCCCTCCGCGAAAAGCTCGCCAGCACGCCTTTGGCCGGGGTCGAGACCTCCCTTTTTGGCCATCAGTTCATAAATGCGGACCGGCAG
>JAPLIW010000933.1 GCA_026388915.1 Deltaproteobacteria bacterium | reverse complement strand
TGGTAGCCGAGAGAAAAATGGACCCCGATTTGGCGAAGTTTCTCATGGCTGTTGAGCAGAAGAGTAAAACTGGAGCGACATTTAATATTCGGGTTTTCGACGACTCTGAAGCGATAGCAAAGAAAGTAAAGGTTAAGGACTACACTTCTCTTGACGAGTCCCCGGATTTGATAATCTATGAAGGTTGGTTCGATGTGGGGGCGAAGCAGGTCAAATTGGAAGAAAAGAAGAAAGTCAACTGGGATACCCCCGTTTTTACTCAGGCCGAGATACAGCGGAAAATAGAAGCGCTAAAGGAACCCGGTAGCACGGTCTTCTTTTACACAAATAGGGGCGGCAAGCACGGTGGCCCCCTCGGAATGGGGGCTGCTATTATTGAGCTGAATCCCAACTATCCAGGCAAGAAGGAAAAGAAATATAATATATATAATGTTGATGTAATCGACATGGAACCGGCACCGAAGGGAAGAAAGGCGCACGACGGTGATAAACCCAAGGAAATCGCCCGTTGGGTTAAGAGCCTCCATGACAAACGAGCGTACTCCTCATAGTGAAGGTGAGTTGTTTTTATAACGTACAAGTAGCTATCCCGCAGGTGGCTTAAGAAAGGACCCATATCGGGAGGTCTTTGGGGGTGAAATATAACTCCGTTTTTCGCACATTCAACTCACCCAAAGGCGAGTTATTATCAAGAACGAAAGGACGGTTGGAACCCGCGGCGCTCGGAGAAGGAATCCCGAAGGGGCAACCCTTCCGCTCGGGAAGGGGATGGGGATTCACCCTTGCGGACCCCGGCTTCTATGAAAATCCTGGACATACTGGATAAACGGTTGATTCTTCCCGAGATCGCCTCCCGGACCAAGGAGGGCGTTCTGCGGGAAATGGTCCATTCCCTGGCGCAGGTGGAAAAGCAAGTCCATGAAGATCGGTTGATGGAGATCCTGCTGGAGCGGGAAAGCCTGGGGAGCACGGGAATCGGCGAGGGGGTGGCCATCCCCCATGGGAAGAGCAAGGAGGTCAATAAAATTTTGGCTTCCTTCGGGAGAAGCCTGCCCGGCATGGACTTCCAGTCCCTGGATGGGAAACCGACCCACCTGTTTTTCCTGCTCATTGCTCCCGAAAATTCGGCCGGGATGCATCTCAAAGCCCTGGCCCAGATCTCCCGCTTGATGAAGGATCCAGCCTTTCGCAAGCGTCTCATGGAAGCCCGCTCCGCCGAGGAGATCCACTCGATCTTTTCCGAAGGAGAGGAGAAGGCTTGAGGGAGGATCCCCGAGGGCCTTTCACTGGGAATTTTTCGGTGCCTTTTTCCAAAAGGCAAGGTTGAACCCGAAGAATTGATTCCGCCCCGGTTTCCACGGGGTCGGTCCAAGCGGAAGGGGGAAGGGAAAACACCCGGAAGCCGTGGCTGTATCGGAGCTCAAAAACGCGAGGATCGTAATCATCTCCGGGTTGTCGGGATCGGGGAAGAGCACCGCCAGCCGGGCCTTGGAGGATATGGGTTTTTTCTGCGTGGACAACCTTCCCATCGCCCCGCTCCCAAGGCCCATGCCCCACCGCTACTGAATGATAGCGAATGTTTCTA
>JAPLIW010000459.1 GCA_026388915.1 Deltaproteobacteria bacterium | reverse complement strand
GACAGTCGGCGGCGCTGGCCTGAATGGGAGTGGGTAGGGTCCTCCCCTCCTGCTGGTACCCGCCCTGAAAATAGGAGATAACCGCCTGGAGGGTTCCGGCCGTGGGGGTGAGCCCCGCATTCAGGATGTAGGAACACCGGTTAGGATTGGCCTGATTGGTGCAGGACATATACCCAGTGGGGTCATTTTCAAAGGTCTGCAACTTCGCCAGGAGGGCGTTCCGATGCGATTGGTTATCGTCCTCCACGGCCACCTGCAGATACCCACCGGGGGAGGTATTGGTGTACAAGGAGGGTTCGGCGTACCAGCCTCTCCCCACAGGGGTAATGGCGATCCGCCTGCCGAATTCTCTGTATCCCAGGGCAATGTCCGAGTCCGTGGGAAGATAGGAAGCGGACTGCCAGAAGGCCGAATAACCGGCGTTCGTCGATTCGGACCCGGGCATCCCGTCGGATGATCCCGTTTTGACCCGGTAGAGGGTATAAGTGTCCGGAAAATTGTCATCGGCGCTGTAGGTGGGAGAGACATCGAAATGGGTCCCTTCATCGGTGGGGGAATAGAAGGGAAGGGCCTGCCGGTAATAAATGTAGTTGCTCGGGTCCGCGGGATTGATCATGCGGTTGGTCTTGGGGTAAGCCAGGGCGCAGTATTTATTCCTCACCGTGGACCCGAAGCCGAGCCCGGAAATGCTGTCATCGATGAAGGTGGCGTTAAATTGTGAGTTGTTGGGGCTGCAGGCATCCTGGCAGGCGATCCGCGCGTCCTCGGCCCCGGTCCGGCAGTATGCCACGCAGGCATCGACCGGGGTGGGGCAGTAGGACCTCGGGTCGTAGGAAACGAAATAGGAGGCATTGCCAATATATCTTTGCTCCACCGAGGGCAGCTTGTAGGTCATGAGCCCCATGCGCATGGTGCTGGCATAGGTGTTGACCAGGTTGTTGAGGACCCGTTTCCCCGCCGCCGCTTTGCTGTCCGGGTTCCAAGAGCCGACGGCGTTTCCCAGAAAGTCCTCATCCATGCTGTTGGAGTTGTCCAGGATGATGAGGACGTTGACTTTGACCGCCGACCCCATGAACAGCACTTCGTCTGTGTCTGTCTTTGTTTGCCCGTGGGCGCCGGGTAGAAGGGAAAAAAGGAAAACCCCAACGACCAACCCCATCAAGGTAGACTTGCGATTCATCTTCCATCTCCCGCTTCGGCGGTTCTTACTGCCGCTGGCGAATGACCACTTCTTTCAGCTGGTTGTTCAGGAAGGTCATCTCGGCGGTCTTTTGGGGCATCCCTTCCCGTCCGGCCACCTTAATATTCTTCGTCAAATCCAGGACCTGGACTCCGGCCAGGCTGTATTGGCCGCTTTCCGTGTAGAGCGTCCCGCCCTCGATTTTCTTGACCAGCTTGGTGACCCGGCGGACGGAATTCGCCGCGGCCGGGCTCTTTTTCATCTCCGGCTCTTTCTGGATCCCCTCCCCTTTTACCGGGGGGGAGATTTTCTGCCCTCCGGGCGTCAGCGCCCCGGCCTCCCCCCATACTCCCGCCAGGAAAACCGCGATTAGGATCACCCCGAAGAAACGCATCCCTGACTCCTTTCTCCTACCGGTAAGCCGTGGTGATTTCCACCGGGCCGAACCCGACCCCCGTGTCCACCTGAACCGAGCTGCGATATCTATCGTTCCTCCCGGTCACGATGGCCACGTACCGCGCCGCCCCCCACTGCTGTGCGCCCCCCACGCCATAGGCGTCCAGGGGAATCGCCGCCGGACCCCGCGTTGGAACCTCCGGGTTCCCGATCTGATACCTGGAATCCGGATCCCCGTCCGGACCCGGATCCACCAAGAAATCTTTCTTATACTTCTGGGGATCGGTCAGCTCCAAAGGGTTGAAGTCCCGAGCCAGACTGTGAACCCCCGCCTCCGTGGCGAAGAAGGCTTTCTTCTCTCCCACCAACCGCGAACTGATCCGCACATCCTGGGTGGTCACGGTAAAAACCAGCATCCCCAGGGCGGTCAGGATCCAGATGGTGAGCAGCGCCGCAATCAGGGCAAAACCGGAATCTTCTCTCCTTTCCATCCTCAATCCCCCCCGTTCCCGCGGGCTAAAAAACATGGTTCCTCACCAGCACGCTGGTGGAATAGATCATCTGCCTCCTCCTCTTGCTGGCCGGGTCCACTTCGTCGGTCTCCACCGCCAGCGTAATGTCGATCCTCCGGATTTTGGGGATCGGACTGGGATCCGCAAGCGTAGGAAAAAGCTCCATGGCCGGGTGCTGGGCGTCGAAGTACCGGAACACGGCCGGAACGTTCTGACCGTTCTGGATAAGCGTTTGGTTAATGACCCTCACGGTCCTCGGTCGGCGCGGGATTGCATTCGGATTATCCCCCAGAAAAGGGGCCGCCGCTGAGGCATTCCGGGTCTGATCACAGTTGGCCGTTTCCCGGGTGAGGTACTGGTTCTCCGGATCGTACGCGTACCGGATGATTTCCCCCCGTTCGTCCCCTACCAGGTTGCTCTCGCCCACGTCCATCTCCACGGTGATGGCCGTGGGAGTCGCCTCCCGGATTCCTTTATAGGCCTGGATGCCGGACCCCTGGCATTGCACCAAGCTCCCCAGGGACGGCAGGTCATGCCAGATGTTGGGCATGTAATGCGGGTTATAGGAGGCCATGCTCAGCTCCAGGCCCATGACCTGCATGGCGGCCCGTACATCCTGCTGCGCCGCCACCTTCCGCTCCACCCCGGCGGAGGTCTGCTGCCCCGAGGTCATGGCGATGTAGCACACGGAGATGAGGATCAACCCGATGAGGATGGCAAAAAGAATTTCAATCAGAGTGAAACCCTTCTCCCCGGTCTTCATGTTTCCGTCCTCACTGGGCAAAAAACAACTGCCGCGTCACGATCACGCTTTCCGTAATTCCCGTCGGATTCCCCGGCCAGGTGACCCGCACCCGAACCCTCCAGCCTCCGATTCCTCCTCCCAGTTCCTCGATTTCCGTGGTCACGCCATAGGGAATGTCTCCCGGCAAGGGGGGCAGGGGGGGTTTCCTCCCGCTGGCATAGAACGGCGGGGGAGAAGAGCCGGTCTTGGGGACGGGAGTCACCTGGTTCTTCTCATTCATGATCCAGGCTTCGTTCCGCTCCAGCTCGCCCTGCAGGATTCCGGCGGCCCGCCCCAGCATGTCCGACCTTGCGGACAGCCTCCAGCCCGAGGGGAGCAGGGTCAGCAGGGACAGAACCCCGAAGCTGATCAGGACCACGGAGATCAGCACCTCGATCATGCTGATGCCTTTTTTAGTGCATATTGAAATCAACAAAGGTCCTCCCGGAAAGGTTGGCAATGATGGTGGCCGTTGACCCCCGATTGTTTCTCAGTACGATGGTTCCCTCCAGCTCATTATTCAGGAACGTCACCGTTCCCCGGGGCTGGAAGTCAAAGATCGTCGTTTGGGGGCTAGCCGGGTCAAAGACGATGTCGTTTCCGAAGGCGCTCAGATTCTTTACCTGCGGGGGCTCCCAGTCGGGGCAGGGGATGTCCGTTGTCTTGCACCTCAGCAGGGTGTAACTGTTCGTCCCCAGGCTCAGGGAGAGGCGATGGACGCGGGAACCGGTGGCGGCCGCGTCGCCGCTCATGGCTCTCTGCTTCTGGTTGTTGAAATCGCCGATCAGGTCCCGGGCGGCGGACCGAAGGTTTCCGTTGATCACGGTCCGCTGCAGAAGAGGATAGCCGATCGCCGAGACGATGGCCAGGAGTCCCAGGACGATCATCAACTCGATCAGGGTGAATCCCCTGGGCGACATCCCTTTCCGCGGGTACCACTGTTCTTCCATTGCCTTTTGAACTTTTCCCTCTCCCTCCCCTCGTAGGGGCAGGGTTGGGAGGGGGTGAGATTGCCGCATTCTTCCGCCGAGACGGGATCGCTCGCAACGACCCAAACTTACCGATTGCGACTTTCTCGCCGACTCAAAAATGGAGGGGCCCCTTCATTTGATTTGTGCAAGTTCTGTTCCCCGTTCTTTTCCCCCGCAAAAAGGAACGGAGCCTCTTATCCCCCTCTTTACTGTATTAAAAATTAGGAATGATTTCAAGCAATATTATTTTCCGACACGGTTTTTGGCCCCTGAACGGACATAAAAGACCCGATTTTTCCCCATTTGACTATTAAATCCCTTAATACCCTCTTAAATGATTTAACAGTTGATGAACTCGTAAAAAGCCTCTTGAAGCGTCACCCCGGCGAAAGCCGGGGTCCAGAACGTCTTGAAATAACTGGATTCCGGCTTTCGCCGGAATGACGAATTCTATGGAATTTCGACTTTTTACGAGATCATCAACAGTTGGGGGGGAAAAATCTCTAAAGGGGGCCTGAGGGGGAATCCGACTTCCCGGGAAATATCCCCGGCGGGGAAAGGAATTGTTTTCCGCCGACGGTTAAAAGTCGGATCCGGTGATCCCGTATTCTTTTATCTTGCTGAGGAGGGCGGGGTGGCTGATCTCCAGGAGACGGCCCGCCTGGGAACGGTTGCCTTTGGTCTTTTTGAGGGCCCGGCGAATCAATTCTTCTTCCATGACCCGGCTGGCCTTTTTGATGGAGAGTTCCTCCCCCCAGATCTCCCTCTTCCAGGGGGCCCTTTCTCCCAGAACTTCCGAGGGCAAGGAGTCGGATTCGATCCTCTCCCCCTGGGTCAGGATCATGGCCCGTTCCATGGTGTTCTCCAGTTCTCTCACGTTTCCCGGCCAGGGGTACTCCAACAGGCGGGCCAGGGCGTTTTCGGTGACTCCCTGGATGTTCAGGCGGTGCTGGTCATTGTACTTCTGGAGGAAATGCTCCACCAGCAGGGGGATGTCCTCCTTCCTCGCCCGCAGGGGCGGAAGATGGAGGGGCAGCACGTTGAGCCGGTAGAAGAGGTCCTCCCGGAACTTGCCTTCGGCCACGGCCCGGGCAAGGTCTTTGATGGTGGCGGCGATGATCCGCACATCCACGAAAAGGGGTTGCTCGCTTCCCAGGCGCTTCACCTCCCCTTCCTGCAGAACGCGGAGGAGCTTCACCTGAGCCGACGGGGGGGTCTCCCCGATTTCGTCCAGGAAGAGGGTTCCCTGGTGGGCCATCTCGAAGCTTCCCCGTTTTTCTTTCTTGGCGTCGGTGTAGGCTCCCCGTTCGTGCCCGAAGAGCTCGCTTTCCATAAGCGTCTCGGGGATGGCCCCGCAGTTCACCGCCACGAAGGGCCCGGGGGCCCGGGAACTGTTGTAGTGGAGCGACCGGGCCACCATCTCTTTCCCGGTACCGCTCTCCCCCAGGATCAGGACCGAGGTTTTGTAGTCGGAGATCTTCTTGATGGTCTCAAAGAGCTGGAGCATCCCGGCGCTCTTGCCGATGATGTTCCCGAAGGAGAAATCCCGGCGCACTTCCTGCCGCAGGCGCACATTCTCCTTCCGCAGGCTCTCCCGCTCCTCGGCCTTGCGCAGGGCCAGCAGGATTTCCTCCGGCCTGAAAGGCTTGGAGATATAGTCATAGGCCCCGCTCTTCATGGCTTCCACGGCCGTGTCCAGGTTCCCATAGGCGGACATCATGATCACCGTGGCCTCCATCTTCCGGCCCTTGAGCGTCTTCAGCACCTCCAGCCCGTCCATCTCGGGCATGACTACGTCCAGGAGGACGAAATCGAAAAGGTGGGCCTCCCCCAGGCCCAGCGCCTCCTTCCCGCCCCCGGCGGTCAGGACCTCATACCCTTCCCGCTTGAGGATCAGGGAAAGCATGTGGCGCATGGATTCTTCGTCGTCGACGACCAGAACTTTTTTCTTTTCCATGTTTTTCCTCATAAAAGCAATTAGCCACAGAGAGCACAGAGGCCACAGAGAACCCAGAAAAAATACTGAAAAACTGGATTAATGGAATACTGGAATATTGGAGAAAACAATTTTGATGAATTCGTAAAATGTCGAAATTCCATAGAATCCGTCATTCCGGCGAAAGCCGGAATCCAGGGTTTCCCGTGAAAACGGGAATCCAGATTTTCTTTAATGGTTCCCCGCTTCCGCGGGGACAATGTCTGGACCCCGGCTTTCGCCGGGGTCACGCTTTAAGAGACTTTTTACGAGATCATCAAGTTTGTTTCATGATCTGCTCCTTGAGCAGCCGTTTCAATACTTTCCCGCTGGGGGTCGTCGGCATGGAGGGGACGAAGATGACTTTCTTGGGCACCTTGTATCCGGCCATGCTGGCC
>JAPLIW010000691.1 GCA_026388915.1 Deltaproteobacteria bacterium | reverse complement strand
TCCACCCGCGGCGCAGGAGACAGCACCAAAACTCCCGGCCCGGCCCCCCATCATGTGCCCGGGATGTCCCCACCGGGGCATTTTTTCCATCCTGAACAAAATGAAGCTTTTTGTGACCGGGGACATCGGCTGCTATACCCTCGGTTTTCTGCCCCCCCTCAGCGCCATCGACCCCTGCGTCTGCATGGGGGCCTCCATCGGCCATGCCATGGGCCTGGACAAAGCCCTGGGAGAAGAAGCGCTGGGGAAAGTGGTGGCGGTCATCGGGGACTCCACCTTCCTCCATTCCGGCATCACCGGCCTGCTCAATGTGGTCTACAACCGAGGGGCGGTGACGGTGATCATCCTGGATAACCACACCACCGCCATGACCGGCCGACAGGACCACCCGGGAACCGGCTGTACCCTGCGGGGGGAGGAAACCTTCGAAGTGGACCTGGGCAAACTGGCCAAAGCCCTGGGGGTGAAGCATGTCAAAACGGTAAACCCCTATGACTTGGCCGCCGTGGAGCGGGTGGTCAAAAAAGAGGTGCAGCGCCCGGAACCTTCGGTCATCATCTCCCGGGCCCCCTGCGTCCTCTCCCGCCGGGAAAAGGTGGTCAGCGGAAAACCCCTGGCCGTGGATTCCGACCTCTGCGCGGGCTGCCGCTCCTGCCTCCGCCTGGGGTGTCCAGCCGTGGCCTGGGTCAAGGAAGAGGGGACCAGCGCCCGCGGGAAGAAGAGGAAGGGAAGGGCGGCAATCGACGAGTTCCTCTGCAACGGATGCACCCTGTGCGCTCAGGTGTGTAAATTCGGGGCGATAAAGGGAAACGATGGAAAATAGAGTCACCAATATTCTGCTGGTGGGAGTCGGTGGCCAGGGGATCATCCTGGCTTCCGAGATCATGGCCGACGTCTTCATGGAAGCCGGCTATGACGTAAAAAAGAGTGAAGTCCACGGAATGGCCCAGAGGGGGGGGAGCGTCTCCACCCACGTTCGGTTCGGACCCAAAGTGTATTCTCCCCTGATTAAAGAAGGGGAGGCGGATATTTTTGTGGCCTTCGAGGAACTGGAGGCTCTCCGTTATCTTTCCCATCTGAGCCCCCACCCGACCATCCTGCTCAATGAACAGCGGCTGAACCCGCCCGGTGTCTCCCTGGGGAACGAAGACTACCCGGCCGATGTAAAGGAAGTCCTCTCCCGCCGGGCGAAAAATTTCAAGACCATACCGGCCCGGGACCTGGCCGTTCGGGCCGGGGATCTGCGGGCCGCCAACGTGGTCCTTCTGGGGGCGCTCCACTCGATCCTGTCCATCCCGGAAAAGTTGTGGACCGACCGCATTCTGAAGGGATTCCCTCCCAAAGCAGGGCCGGTAAACCTGGAAGCGTTCCGCTTGGGCAAAGCGTCTTGAGGTCATACCGATAGGAGAGAACCGTCCATGGCCCGAACGATCCTCCTGATCTGTCTATTCTTGCTTCTCGCCGGCGGGGCGCGGGCGCAGGAAGAGGGGAAAAGGATCATCGACGAAAAGGCCCAGATGGGCCTGGGGGATTATTTTTTCGCGGACGGGGATTACTACCGGGCCATTACCGAGTACCAACGCTTCCTCTTTTTCTTTCCCGCGAGCCTGAGGGCTGAAGAGGCCCGGTGGAAGATCGCCAGCTCTTATTTTCAGGGGAAGAAATGGGACGAGGCCCTGTCGGCCGCCGATGAGCTGCTGAAAAGGCATCCTTCTTCCCCCTGGGCCGCGGAAGCCATACTCCTCAAGGGCCGCTGCTGGATGGAGAAGAAGGAATTTTCCCAGGCCCGTCACCATTTTACCCGGGCGAAGGAGGTTTCTCCCGGCTCCCCCGCCGCCCAAGAAGCCCAGTGGCAATCAGCGGTCAGCTACCTGCAGGAGCAGCGATGGAAGGAGGCTGCAGCGGAATTCCGGAGAGTGGACCGGGAGAGCAAGCTTTACCCTAGGGCGGAACGCTGGGCTCAGGGAATGGACCGGATCGAAGAAGTTCCCCAAAAATCGCCCGTCACCGCCGGCGTCCTGGCGGCCGTCCTCCCCGGAGCCGGACACGTCTATGACGAAAGGTACCGGGATGCGGGGATCGCCTTCGTCCTGAACGCGGCCTTTATCTGGGGCATGGTGGAGGCTTTTGAGCATAAAAACTACGCAGTGGGCGGAATCTTGACCTTTTTTGAACTGGGGTGGTATAGTGGCAATATTTACAGCGCCATCTCCGGCGCCCACAAATACAACCAGGGAAAAAAGAAGGAATATCTTGACCTTCTGGAAAAGGAAGACCGTTTTGCGGTGGGAATTACCTTCCAGGACAAGCAACCCTTCCTTTCTTTCCGCTATGTTTTTTAAGAAAGGGATGGTTCTTTTTCTTATTTGGGGTATCCTGACCCCCTTGGGGGTACAAGCGGGTGAGGGCCGCTGGGAGGAACCCTGGGCGAAGCAGGGCACGGTGGTGGTTTCGGCTCTAAGGGAAAGCCAGGCTTCCCCCCTTTCCCCGGGGCAGCGGGCAGCCCAGGGAACGATCCGGTTCTTCCAGAAGTACATCAGCCCCGTGGACGGGGACCGGTGCCCCTGCTATCCGACCTGCTCTCAGTACGGCGCGGAAGCCATCCGCAAACATGGCGTATGGACCGGCCTGGTTATGACCTTCGACCGGCTGATTCACGAGTCCGACGAGATCCGGCAAGCCCCCTTGGTCAAGATTTACGGGTCTTACCGCTACTACGATCCGGTTGAAAACAATGATTTTTGGTGGAACAAAAAAGCGAAGGGGACACAGATCAACACGGATGAACAAAGATTTTAGTCGTAGGGGCACGATGTCCCGCGAAACGCGGGATGCCCCTACTTGGAAATAAAATATAGGAAGTAGGGGTGGTTTGCGAACCGCCCCTACGGCTGATTTTTGGAGGACATGTATGTTCTTTGACGAAGAATTTGAAACCCTGCCCCGGGAAGCGCTGGAGGCCCTGCAGCTCAAACGCCTGGTCGCCATGGCGAAGAGGGTGTATGCCACGGTCCCCTTTTATAAGAAGAAATTCGACGAAGCCGGCATCAAACCTTCGAAGATCAAATCCCTGAAGGACCTGCGGCGCCTTCCCTTCACCAACAAGATCGACCTGCGGGATAACTATCCCTTCGGCCTTTTCGCCGTTCCCATGGAACAGGTGGTGCGAATCCACGCCTCTTCCGGGACCACCGGAAAACCCACGGTGGTAGGGTACACCCGGCGGGACATCAATACCTGGGCGGAGCTGATGGCCCGCTCCCTGGCCGCGGCCGGCGCCCACAAGAACGACATCATCCACAACGCCTACGGGTACGGTCTCTTCACCGGAGGCCTGGGGGTCCACTACGGGGCCGAGAAGCTGGGAGCCTCGGTCATCCCCATCTCCGGCGGAAACAGCAAGCGCCAGATCGTCATCATGCAGGATTTCGGGTCCACGGTTTTGACCTGCACCCCCTCCTATGCCCTTTTCCTGGCGGAAACGGCGGACGAGATGGGGGTGGATTTCAAAAAATTGAAGCTGAAAGTGGGGATCTTCGGGGCCGAGCCCTGGTCGGAGAGGATGCGGGACGACATCGAGCGCAAGCTCAACATCCAGGCCATCGACATCTACGGGCTGAGCGAGGTCATGGGCCCGGGAGTGAGCATCGAATGCCTCGAGGCCAAGAGGGGCCTCCACATTTTCGAGGATCATTTCATCCCCGAGATCATCGACCCGAAGAACGGCGAAGTTCTTCCTTACGGGCAGAAGGGGGAACTGGTCTTCACCACCGTCACCAAGGAAGCCTTCCCCCTCATCCGCTACCGGACCCGGGACATCTCCGTTCTCTATCCCGAGCCCTGCAAGTGCGGGCGGACCCACGTGCGCATGGAGAGAGTGAGCGGGCGCAGCGACGATATGCTCATCATCCGGGGGGTCAACGTCTTCCCCTCCCAGATCGAGTCCGTCCTGATGAACATCGAGGGAGTGGAGCCGCATTATCTCTTGATCGTGGACCGGCAGGGGACCCTGGACACCCTGGAGGTTCATGTGGAAGTGAACGAAAAGGTATTCTCCGATGAGGTCAAAAACCTCCAGAGCCTGGGCCGGAGGATCGAGAAAGAGATCAAGGACCTCCTGGGAGTAAATGCGGGGGTGAAACTAGTGGAACCCAAGACGATCCAGAGGAGCGAAGGGAAGGCGCAGAGAGTGATCGATAAAAGAAAAATCTAGATGCTGGATACTGGATACTTGATCCTGGATTCTAGATTCCTAAGGCATTTCCCTTTATCCAGCATCCAGGATCCAGTATCTTGTTGTTCGAAAACAGGAGGTCCTCATGAAAGTCGAGCAAATATCCGTTTTTCTGGAAAACAAGCCCGGCGCCCTGACCGATGTGACCCGAATTCTGGGTGAGGGGGGTATCAATATCCGCGCCCTGTCCCTGGCGGACACGAAGGATTTCGGCATCCTGCGCCTGATCGTAAACGACAACGAGAAGGCCAAGTCGATCCTGGTCGCCCGGGGATTCACCGTCCGGAAGACCGAAGTGGTGGCGGTGGAGGT
>JAPLIW010000336.1 GCA_026388915.1 Deltaproteobacteria bacterium | reverse complement strand
AGAGGAGTGATAGCCTTGGGGTTCAGACTGGAGGAATTCGGATCAACATCCTGAGGCGGTTATTCTTTCATCGAGTCGGGCCTGTCCCGGGGAGATTCGCCAGGGAAGATGTTTTGGCTCAATCTTGCCTCTGGAGCTATTTCCCCGCAGGCCTCTCTTTGCGGATGACAGGCGGAAAGGTGATTAGAAAACAATGATCCCGCCGAGCCTGATGACCCGAATTCCTCCAGCCTGAACCCCAAGGAGCACAAAAAACTCTGGGGATGGGCAAGGCTCTTCTGCGCCTTGACTTTGAACGGAGAAGCTGCTATTTTTTCCGAAAAACAAAAGAGGAGAGAAATGATTTCCCGGTATACCCGAAAGAAAATGGCGGATGTTTGGGAGGCGGAGAACCGCTTCCGCAAATGGCTGCAGGTTGAAATTTCCGCCTGCGAAGCCATGGTGAAACTGGGTCTGGTCCCCCCGGGGGCGCTGGAGGAAATCCAAAAAAGAGCCGGGTTCGACGTAGCCCGGATCGAAGAAGTGGAAAAGATCGTCAAGCACGACGTCATTGCCTTCCTAACCACGGTGGGCGAGAGGGTGGGGCCTGCGGCCCGCTACCTCCATCTGGGCATGACCTCTTCGGACGTCCTGGATACTTCCTTGGCCATGCAGCTGGTGGAAGCGGCGGCGATTCTCGAAGCGGACCTGCGGGCTTTTCTCGGGGTCCTGAAGAAAAGGGCCTTCGAGCATCGGTATACCCCGATCGTCGGACGGACCCACGGAATGCACGCGGAGCCGACGACCTTCGGCCTCAAGCTGGCCCTGTGGTATGCGGAGATGGAGAGAAACCTGGAGCGCTTGCGGAGGGCCAAAGAGCGCGTGGCGTACGGGAAGATCTCCGGAGCCGTGGGAACCTTTGCCCATTTGCCTCCCGCGGTGGAAGCTTACGTCTGCAAAAAGTGCGGCCTCAAGCCCGCCCCCATCAGCAATCAGATTATCCAGCGCGACCGCCACGCGGAGTTCTTCACCACGCTGGCGATCATCGGGACTTCCCTGGAAAAGATTGCCGTGGAGATTCGCCACCTCCAGCGGACCGAGGTCTCGGAGGCCGAAGAGCCCTTTACCAAGGGGCAGAAGGGTTCTTCGGCCATGCCCCACAAGCGGAATCCCATCGGTTCGGAAAACCTGGCTGGCCTCTCCCGGATTCTCCGGGGAAATGCCTGGGCTTCCCTGGAGAATGTGGCCCTCTGGCACGAGCGGGACATCAGCCACTCCTCCGTGGAGCGGGTGATCGGCCCGGATAGCACGATTCTCCTGGATTACATGCTGGACCGGATGACCCGGATGATGGATCATCTGGTGGTCTATCCGGAAAACATGAAAACCAACCTGGCCACGACCCGGGGAATGATCTATTCCGAAGGGGTCCTGCTGAAACTGGTGCAGAAAGGCCTGACCCGCGAAGAAGCTTATGCTTTGGTGCAGAAAGCGGCCTTCCGGGTCATGGAGGGAAAGAAGGATTTCCAGCATATTCTCCTCAAGGACCGGGCCATCCTCCG
>JAPLIW010000634.1 GCA_026388915.1 Deltaproteobacteria bacterium | reverse complement strand
AGTGCCTAAAGTTGATGGTCTCGTAAAAAGTCTCTTGAAGCGTCACCCCGGCGAAAGCCGGGGTCCAGAACATCTTGAAATAACTGGATTCCGGCTTTCGCCGGAATGACGAATTTTATGGAATTTCGACCTTTTACGAGATCATCAAAGTTAAAAGATTCCAGCAGTTATCTAAAATTGTGTCCCGGGCTCTTAACAAAATTTAAAGAGTTTGAACGTAAGTAGTATAGAGCAAAGAGCATAGGGCATAGGCCATAGGGCCTAGAGAAAAAATACCTCCCACTGACATGGGAGACAGACTGATGGGTAAACATGAGCGACAAAGGGACGGAGAAAGAAGAGACCAGATATTTCACCCCCCGGGAAATCGTGTCGGAGTTGGACAAGTATGTGATCGGCCAGAAGAATGCCAAGCGGTCCGTGGCCATCGCCCTGCGGAACCGTTGGCGGCGGCAGCGGGTCGATGAAGACCTGAGGGATGAGATTGCTCCGAAGAACATCATCATGATCGGCCCCACCGGGGTGGGCAAAACCGAGATTGCGCGGCGCCTGTCTAAACTGGCCCAGTCTCCTTTCCTGAAAATCGAAGCCTCGAAGTTTACCGAGGTGGGGTACGTGGGACGGGACGTGGAGTCCATGGTCCGGGATCTCACCGAGCTGGCGGTCAATATGGTGCGGGCGGAAGAGATGGACAAGGTGATGGTCAAAGCCCGGGAAATGGCCGAGGAGCGCATGCTGGATTTGCTCCTCCCTCCGGTCCGGCGGGAAACACCCGCAAGGGCCGAAAAAGAAGTCCCTCCCCAGGGAGTGGAGGAAAACGGTGTACCCGAAGAGATCCTGCCCAATTCCCACAAGAATTCTCCCACCCGGGAAAGGCTGAGGAAGATGCTCCGGGAGGGAAAGCTCGATAACCGGATGGTCGAGCTGGAACTGACCCAGCGCCAGGTTCCCATCGTGGAGATTTTTTCCAATACGGGGATGGAAGATATTGATTTCAACCTGAAAGAGATGTTCAACAGCATCCTTCCCAAGAAGACCAAAAAGAGGCGGGTCAAGGTCTCCGAAGGGCTGGAACTGCTGGCCGAAGATGAGTCGCAGAGGCTCGTGGACATGGACAAGGTGAGCGGCCTGGCCGTCGACCGGGTGGAACAGGCCGGGATTATCTTCCTGGATGAAATCGACAAGATTGCCGGGAGAGAATCCACCCATGGACCGGATATCTCGCGGGAAGGGGTTCAGCGCGACCTCCTGCCGATCGTGGAAGGGACCACGGTGAACACCCGCTATGGAATGGTGCGGACGGATCACATCCTGTTCATCGCCGCGGGAGCATTCCATGTCTCCAAGCCCTCCGACCTGATTCCGGAGCTGCAGGGCCGTTTCCCCATCCGGGTGGAGCTGGATTCACTGACCCGGGGGGATTTTGTGCGCATCCTGACCGAGCCCAAGAACGCCCTGATCAAGCAGTACCTGGCTTTGCTGGAGACCGAGGGGATAGCCCTTGTTTTTACCGAGGATGCGATCGCGGAAATCGCGGAGATCGCCTCCCTGGTCAACCAACGGATGGAGAATATCGGCGCCCGCCGGCTCCATACCATCATGGAACGACTCCTGGATGAAATCTCCTTCGAGGCTCCCGATCGGTCGGAGAAGAAGGTGGTCGTCGACGCCCGCTACGTGCGGGAGAAGTTGGCCGAGATCATCAAGGACGAAGATCTGAGCAAGTATATTCTGTAAAGGAGGGTGCAGGGGGCGGGATGCCGGGCGCAAGGGAAAGAGATCGATTTTCGGTTGCGGGTTCCGACCCGATGAAATCCGAGGGATAGGGAAATGGAAAAATATATCGAAAAGGCCGACATTCTCCTGGAGGCGCTGCCCTACATCCAGCGCTTCGCCAACAAGACCATCGTCATCAAATACGGCGGCCACGCCATGGAGGACGAGGAACTGAAAACCAACTTCGTCCGCGACGTCATCCTGCTCCACTACATCGGCCTGAACCCGGTCATTGTCCACGGCGGGGGACCGCAGATCGACGGAATGCTGGACAAGATCGGCAAAAAATCGCAATTCATCGAGGGCATGCGGGTCACCGACGAGGAAACCATGGATGTAGTGGAAATGGTCCTGGTGGGGAAGATCAACAAGGAGATCGTCGCCCGGATCAACTCCAACGGCGGGCACGCCATCGGCCTTTCCGGCGCGGACGGGAATTTGATCCGGGCCAGGAAGATGTGGGCCTTTAAAAAGGGGCAGGAAGGGCAGGAGAAGGGACGGATCGACCTGGGAAAGGTGGGGGAGGTGGAGTCCATCGATCCGGGAGTGATCCGCACCTTCATGGCCAACAAGTGGATCGCGATCATTGCTCCGGTGGGGGTGGGACCCGGGGGAGAGGCTTACAACATCAACGCCGATCTGGTGGCGGGAAAGGTGGCCTCCTCGCTGGAGGCGGAGAAATTCATTCTTCTCACCGATGTGGAAGGAGTTCTGGACGACCAGAAGCGCCTGATCTCCACCGTGGACGCCAAGACCGCCGGCCGGTTCATTCAGGAAGGGACCATCAGCGGAGGAATGATCCCCAAGGTGAAATGCTGCCTGGATGCCCTGGGGGAGGGGGTCAAGAAGACCCATATCATCGACGGCCGGGTGAAGCATGCCATCCTCCTGGAGATTTTTACCGACGAGGGGATCGGGACGCAGATCTACTGAAAAGCGACCGGCCTTCGGCCTGAAGGAGCGTCCGCCGGGGGTGACTTGAGGATCGGCCCTTTGGACCTTGAGGGGTGCCACGCCTTCGGCGTGGCTTGAGGCAAGGGAAAAGTGGAGATGAAGAAAACCAAACGAGATTTCCTGCGACTCACGGATTTCACCGCCGGGGAAGTGGACGCCCTCTTGAAGAGGAGCCTGGCCTTGAAGAAAAGATGGAAGAAGGGGTTGCGCGACAACTCTCTAGCCGGGAAATGCATCGGCTTGATCTTCGACAAAGCCTCGACCCGGACTCGGGTTTCTTTCGAAGTGGCCATGCGGCAGCTGGGAGGTTCGTCCATCTACCTTGACCCGGGAACCACGCAGATCAAACGGGGGGAGAGCATAGCCGATTCGGCCCGGGTTCTGTCCCGTTACCTCGACGGGGTCGTCCTGCGGACCTTCGATCACGCCATCGTGGAAGAGTGGTCCCGGTGGGCATCGGTCCCGATCATCAACGGGCTGACCGACCTGCTCCATCCCTGCCAGATCTTCTGCGACCTTTTAACCATCGTGGAGAAAAAGAAGACCTATCGGGGGTTGAAACTGGCCTACGTCGGCGATGGAAACAATGTGGCCAACAGCTGGGTGGAAGCCGCTTCCATGCTGGACTTTTCCCTGGCCTTGGCCTGTCCGAAGTGGTATGAACCCGATGCCCACATCCTGAAAGAGGCCGGAGAGAAGGTTAAAGGACGGTTAATGATTTCGCAGGACCCTGTTGAGGCCGTCCGGGGAGCAGACATCGTTTACACGGACGTCTGGGCTTCCATGGGGCAGGAGGAAGAAAGGGAGGAACGGCTCAAGACCTTTCAGGGATACCGGGTCGACGCGAAATTGATGCAGAAAGCCGGGGAAAACGCCCTGGTCATGCACTGCCTGCCGGCGCATGCCGGTGAGGAGATCAGTGCCGAAGTCCTGGAAGGCCCGCAATCCATCGTCTTCGACCAGGCCGAAAACCGCCTCCACGGGCAGAAGGGAATCCTGGAATTTTTGTTAAGAACATATCAGCCACAGAGAGCACAGAGGACCAAGAGATAAGAGAATAAATGCTCCAGACCTTGCGCTGTTTTTCTTTGCGAGCAATGTGGGGGAACATGGTTTATTTTTCATTTAGTCTCGGTGATCTCTGTAATACTCATATACAGAGTCTCTAAATTTTGTAAAGAATATTCAGTTTGGAAACAGGTCTCTGAAATCCCCCCCAACCCCCCTTTAGAAAAGGGGGG
>JAPLIW010000527.1 GCA_026388915.1 Deltaproteobacteria bacterium | reverse complement strand
GATGTTCTTCTGCATGATCTCCACGATCTCTTCCCGGCGGAGGGACTTGCCTTCTCCCTGATAGAGTTTGAATTCATCGATCACCTGCTCCAGTCGGGTCCGGCTCATGATCTCCTGGCCGATGGACTGGAGGCGGTCCTCAATCCGGGCGGTGACCGTGGGCCGGACGAAATCCTCGGGGACTTTCTGGGGAGTCACCAGGATGAGGGTCGTGGCCCGGTACTCCTTGGGAACCATGAAGGCGTACACGCCGGCCCCGGCGAGGATCAAAACAAAGGGGATGACGAAGTAGAAGACCCGCCGGAGGAAGATTTCCAGGATGTCGTGGATGTTGAACGGCTTGCCGGGATTGATCATGGCTTTAACCCCACTCGTTACACGTTACTGATCAAAGGCAGCATTTTGAATCAAGCCCATACGAGCCAGAAATCCCCCCCCATCCCCCCTTTATTAAAGGGGGGCAAGGGGGGATTTCTGGAGATGTCCGACACATCGCGATGTCACCTTATTTTTGTCGTTCCATATAGTTACTCGTTACTCGTTGCTGGTTGCTCGTTGCCACTTGCCTGTTACCAGTTGCCGGTTGCCGGTTAAAGACTCCATCATTTAAACAGGCAACCGGGAACCTGCAACGGGCAACAGTTTTTCTGCTTACCAGTAGGTCGCGGTCAGACGGAAGAAAGCCCGCCATTCCTCGTAATCATTGATATCCTGATCCGACGAGCGCTGGCCGTAGGTTCCTCCCAGGGAAGCGGTCAGCCACCTCCAGGGCTGGTAGGAAAGGGTGGGGCCCGCCCGCCAGACCCAGTCTTTCCGGTTGATGTCGACAAAATCGTCTCTCTCCACGCTGCCCATGAGGGAGGCCGTAAACCGCTGGGTCATCAGGTAAGCGATGGAGGCAATTCCCCGGTAGTACTGGTAGAAGCCGAGCGTCTCGGCGCCGAATAAATCGTAGTTGTAGCCCCCCTGGACGGCGAGGTCGAGGGTCAACCTCTGGGTATGCTGGGTGATCCCGGCATCCACAGTCGGCCCCTCCGTGGTCTTCCCTTCCTCGGGTTTCCGCCAAAAGTAACCCGCCTGCAACCGGCCGGTAAGGGTGGGGGTGAAGGCATAGGTGATTCCCACGCTCGGGTTGTGCACGGTAAAATCGACGCCGGGGGATTCGAAAGCGATCGTATCGTAGATATACTCGGCAAAGATGGAGGTCTGGGGACTGAAGCGGTAGGTGTACCGCCCCCGCCCCCGGTGTTCGGTCAAGTCCGGTTCGAAGTCGTAATCGACGATCTGGAACGCATACTCCAGGGTGATCCCATGGCGGATGTTGAACCAATAGGTGAGCCGGGGGGTCACGTTGTGTCCCAGGCTGTCATCTCCGACGGGGTTCTGGGTGTTGTAGTAATTGTTCTGATAGCTGAGATCGAAACGGTCTTCCCGGCCGAACTGGTAGGTCAGAGAGGGTTGAACAATATTCCGTTCGTAAGTAAACCTCTCCCTCTGGGTCCCCGGGTAGTAGACCCCGGGCTGGGGCTGGACGGTTATGTACTGCTCAACCGGGTCCTGGGAGCGGGTATAACTATCCCAGAGCCGCAGGGTCCAGCGGTTTCCAAAGGAATACCAGGTGTTCAGAGTGCCCGTGTGGCTCACATAATTTAATTGCGAATTGTGGGCGTAGGAGACCAGGCCCAGGGCATAGTCCAGGTCCAGGCCCAGTCTCGCATCCCGGTTCTCCGTGGCCCTGAAACCCAACCCCGGGGAGACCGTGGTGATGAAGTCTTCCCTCGTATTATCCCTGGTCAGGTCGAGGTTGCTGGTGTAATCTTCCTGGACGGAGATGCGCGGCCTGAATTTTCTCAGCACATCGACCCAGTCCGCGAAGGCCACTGAGGGGATCGCCACCAGGACAATTCCCATGCCAAGCCATTTTACCCATTTACCCATTTTGCAGGTCCACATAATCAGCCCCCTTGGAGATCAGAGTTTGAGACGGATTGGATCACGGAACGATGACCGTATCCCCGGACTTCAGGACGAAGTTGGGATCCTTCCCGTCCACGATCCTCTTGTAATTCACCGTGTGGCGCTTCTCTTTCCCCTCTTCCTTGCGGATCACCAGGATTTTCCTTTCGTTGGCCCATTCGGTGAACCCTCCCACCATGGGAATGAGCTGGAGGATGGAAGTCTCGCTGCGCAGGCGAACGACCCCCGGGGTCCTCACCTGTCCGGAGACGAAGACCTTGAAGCTGTTGGCCTCCATGACGATCACCGAGACGTTGGGAATATCCACGAACTCCCGGAAGCGCTTGACCAGATTCTCCTTCAGCTGCAGGGGGGTCAATCCCGCGGCCTGGGTTTCATCGATGAGGGGGAGGGAAATCTTCCCGTCGATCCTCACCGGAACCGTGCGGGAAAGGGTCTCTTCCTTCCAAACGTGAACGTAGATGAGGTCTTCCGGCCCGATCACGTACTGGCTGCTGTCGGCCACCACTTCGCCCTGCGCCTGTTTTCTGGCAAGGGGTTCTTTTTCCCCCTGAGCGTAAGCCGCCA
>JAPLIW010000698.1 GCA_026388915.1 Deltaproteobacteria bacterium | reverse complement strand
ACCATCACGTCGGCGATGGGGCCGTTGGTAATGAACATCTTGGTCCCGTTCAGATAATAAGAATCCCCTTTCCGGACTGCGGTGGTGCGCACGGAAGCGGCATCGGACCCGGCCCCCGGCTCGGTGAGTCCCATAGCCCCCACCCATTCTCCGGAGGCGAGCCGGGGGACATACTTCTTCTTCTGGTCCTCGGTTCCGTGACGGACAATGGTGTCGCCGCAGAGGTAAGTATGGGCTCCCCAGGCCAGGCACAGCCCACCTTCCGCCCCTCCCTTGGCCACCGCTTCTCCGGCCAGGCAGGCGGTTACCACATCTGCACCGCTTCCCCCATAGGCTTCTGGATAAGTTATACCCAGGAGCCCGAAGCCGCCCATCTTCCTCCAGGCCTCCCAGCAGAACTCCGCCTTCCAGTCCGCCTCCTCAGCCAGGGGGGCCAGTTCTTTCTGGCTGAACTTCAGCACCTGCTCCTTGAAAGCCTTCTGTTCATCCGTGAAACTGAACTCCATGAACCCCTCCGCTATCGATTTCAGACCTTACCTATCAGATTCTAGATTGATTCTATCTGCAATCCTCTAAGTTTGTTTCATGATCTGCTCCTTGAGCAGCCGTTTCAATACTTTCCCGCTGGGGGTCGTCGGCATGGAGGGGACGAAGATGACTTTCTTGGGCACCTTGTATCCGGCCATGCTGGCCTTGCAGTGGGCGATGATGTCCTCTTCGGTCAGCGTGACCCCCGGGAAAGGAACCACCACGGCGGTCACCGCTTCCCCCCAAATTTTGTCCGGCATTCCGATCACCGCGGCCTGCATGATCTTCCCCTGCTTGAACAGAAGTCCTTCCACTTCCTGGGAGGAGACATTCTCTCCCCCGGTCTTGATCATGTCCTTTTTGCGGTCGATGAAATAGAGGAAGCCCTCATCGTCGAAGCGGCCCAAATCTCCCGTGTGGAGCCACCCGTTGCGCAGGGTCTCGGCGGTCTTCTGCTCGTTCTTGTAGTATCCCTTCATCACGCAGGGGCCCCGCAGGACGATTTCCCCCACCTGCCCGACCGGAACTTCATGATCATGCTCATCGAAAATTTTCATCTCGATCCCCGTGTGGGGGGTTCCGATGCTGCTGATCTTCCGTTCAAAATCCTCGGGCTGCAAAGTGGACCCCAGGGGGGAAGATTCCGTCTGCCCGTAATAGTTCCTCCATTCCGCCTGGGGAACGATCTGCTTCCACTGCTGGAGGAGGGCCACCGGCATCAGGGCTCCGAAGGAGATGCATTTGCGCAGGGAAGAAAGGCTGAATTCTTTGAAGTTCGGCATGACGGGCAGAATCTGGTACAGAGTCGGCGGATAGACCCAGTAGGTGGCTTTTTCATTCTGGGTCAACTGGAGGATCTCGGTGGGGTTCGGGGCATACTGCAGCACCACCGCCGCGCCGATGTTGATCGATTCCAGAAGGAGGTATTTTCCGGCCACATGGTATAGGGGGATGGTCAGGAGGGTGATGTCATCCTTGCTGACGTTCAGGTCCACGGCTCCGCTCATCATGGCCGCGTAGTAATTCTGGTGGGTAGTCATGACTCCCTTGGGAAGAGCTTCGGTCCCGCTGGTGTATAGAAGAGTCGTCATCTCCTCGCCGTCGATCTCCCCCTGGGGTTCTTCCGTGCTCCGGGAGGAGGTCAGAAAATCATCGATGTTCAACCACCCCTCGGGCTTTTTCCCGCCCGTGAGGGGGATGACCCCGAATTTCTCGACACTCTTCAACTTGCCCGCCACCTCCAGAACCTGGGGGGTCAGAGCGTCCTCCACGAAGAAAAAGCGGGGCTCCGCGTGGTTGATGATGAACTCGATCTCGAAGGATTTCAGCATGAAGTTCAGGGGGACGATGGCGCATCCGATCTTGGCCATTCCCAGCCAGGCATAGATATACTGGAGGCAGTTGTGGCTGAGAAAGGCGATTCGATCCCCCTTCTTCGCCCCCAGTTCTTCGAAGGCATGGGCAAAGCGACAGCAGTTTTGATTCAGTTCTCTGAAGGAGATTCGTTTGCCCTGGAAGATGATGGCCGTCCGGTCAGGGTACTTGGCGGCGGTTCGTTTGGGGATGTCGCCAATGGCCGCCCGGCGGAGGAGGTTCATTTCCCGAGAGAAAACCGTGGACATTTTTAAACCCTCCATGGTGAATCGCTGCTGCGGTGGGACGGAAAGATCTGGGGTTTATACTTCCCTCTGCCGGTTTTGCGTTCCTCCAATCTCAAAAATATTCTGCCCTCTTTTAGCAAATAGGCGGGGAAAAAGTCAACTGGGCGGAAAAACGACCGCTTCGCTTTAGGACCGTCCCGCCGAAGGCGGGACTTTAGGAGCGGGCTTCGCCCTCGAGGACCGGCCCTGCGGGCCTTGAGGCAAAGGCTAAAACCAGAGCCCGCGCGGCCCGAGGAACCAAAGACGCCTTAGGACGACGGACGCAAAGCCCTCCCTGCCTGTCCATTGGGATGGTTCTCCCCTAGAGGTATTTGGCCCTCAGTTCCTTTTTGAGAACCTTGCCGGTAGCCGTGCGGGGAAGGGCTTCGGCAAAGACCACTCTTTTGGGGATTTTGTACTTGGCCAGTTTACCCTGGCAGAAGGCCAGGACTTCCTGGTCCGTAAGGGTCATTCCGGCCTTGGGCACCACCACCGCCACGCCCGCCTCTCCCCATTTGGGATCCGCCATCCCCATGACCCCCACTTCTTTCACCTGGGGCATCTTGTAGATCACGTCTTCCACCTCGGCGGGATAGACATTCTCTCCCCCGCTGATGTACATATCTTTCTTGCGGTCCACTAGCCAGAGGTAGCCCTCCTCATCCAGATACCCCATGTCTCCGGTATGGAACCACCCTCCTCTTTTGGCCTCCGCAGTCTCCTTGGGCAGTCTCCAGTACTCCTTGAAAACATTCGGCCCCCTCAGTACGACCTCTCCCATTTCTTTGGGAGGGAGAGGTTTATCTCTATCATCCACGACCCGAAGGTCTAAATGGAACATGGGTTTCCCGGCTGAGCCCAGCTTCCGTTCCGCTTCTTCCGACCGGAGGGCCGAAACCCCCGGGGCCGTTTCCGTCAAACCGTACCCCTGGTTGAAAACCACCCCTTTCTTCAGATAGATTTCGATCAGGGATTTGGGGCAGGGGGCACCGCCGGCGATAAAATAGTGTACCGACGAGAGGTCGGCGGTCGAAAACTCCGGAACCAGGGCCATGAATTGGAACATGACCGGTATGCCGAACATGCTGTTGACTCTTTCCTTTTCGATTAGTTTGAGGGTTTCGGAGGGGTTGAAAAGGCGCTGGATCACCAGCCGCCCCCCCACATAAAGGGTGGGAGTGGCGGAGGCGCTCAAACCGCCGATGTGGAACAGCGGGGCGCTGGTCAGGCCCACGTGCTGTTTCGTGATCCCGTAAAGAACAATGCCGTTGATTGCGTTCCACTGCGTGTTCCCCTGGGTGAGGACGGCTCCTTTCGGCCTCCCCGTCGTTCCCGAAGTGTACATGATGAACTGGGGA
Organism: Deltaproteobacteria bacterium; assembly: GCA_026388915.1. Classification (GTDB taxonomy): domain Bacteria; phylum Desulfobacterota; class SM23-61; order SM23-61; family SM23-61; genus SM23-61. Next base: position 531 of record JAPLIW010000698.1, on the reverse strand, counting down.
TCCTCCAGGGTAACCTCTCCTTTCACCTCCGGCTCTGCGACGGAGTAGGCCGAAATCCAGCTCCCGTATTCCGCATCGTGGGGGGTTCCTCCGGGCCGTTCGGAGATGTATTCCCGGATCCCGGGCGTTTTCCCCCTCAGGGCGCCTACGGTGACGAGAAATTCGGGGGAGTAAAAAAGGAGTTTCGGCTCACTGTCTTTCAGGATGTATTCCAGCTCTGGCGCGGCCAGCCTGAAATTCATGGGAACCATGATCACTCCGAGCTTGGAGCAGGCGAAAAGGATTTCCAGGAACTCGTTCCCGTTGGCCAGGAGGCCTGCCACCCGGTCCCCTTTTTGGATCCCCTTGGCCTGCAGGGCTCGGGCCAGCTGATTCACCCGGTTGTTGAACTCCCGGCGGGTGAAGGAGAGGTCTCCACACTTCACCGAAGGCTCGTTCGGATAGAGGTCCGCCCATTTGGCCGTCCAATCTCCCACGTTCATGGTCTCCTCCTTTTATTCAATGCAGGTTTGTATCAATTTAGCTGTTTAA
>JAPLIW010000082.1 GCA_026388915.1 Deltaproteobacteria bacterium | reverse complement strand
GTCATGCACATCGGGCAGAGGGACATCGCCTGGATCCGGGTCGGGAAGGGCGCGGTGGAGAAGGGCTTCACCCTCCGCCACCTGGGGGACATCCTTCACGCCAAGTACCACCAGGATGTCGGGACCATCTTTGACAAGGTGGAGGTGAAGATCTACACCGACCAAGCCAAAGTCAAGCAGATCCTGGAGCGGGCCCGGGCCGCCTACCGCAAGCGGGACGCCCGCATCGAGGGCATGACCGACGAAACGGAAGAAACCTTTTATTCCTGCACCCTTTGCCAGTCCTTCGCTCCCACCCATGTGTGCGTCATCACCCCGGAGCGGACCGGCCTCTGCGGCGCCTACAACTGGCTGGACGGGAAGGCCTCCTTCGAGATCAACCCTACCGGGCCCAATCAGCCCATTATCAAGGGAGAGGCCATCGATCCCCTCCTGGGGCAGTGGAAAGGGGTCAATGATTTTGTCTTCAAGGCCTCCCGGCAGAAGCTGGAAAAGTACAACGCCTACAGCATTATGGTCGATCCCATGACTTCCTGCGGCTGCTTCGAGTGCATCGCCGCCGTCCTTCCCATGTGCAACGGGATCATGGCCGTGAACCGCGATTTCCCGGGAATGACCCCCTGCGGGATGAAGTTCACCACCCTGGCGGGATCGGTGGGCGGCGGTTCGGTCACTCCCGGCTTCGTGGGCCACAGCAAGCACTACATCTGCAGCAAGAAGTTCATCATGGCCGAGGGAGGGATCAAGCGCCTGGTGTGGATGCCCAAGATGCTGAAGGAAGAGATCATGGAACGGCTGATGAAGCGCTCCGAGGAGATCGGGATCCCCAACTTTCCGGACATGATCGCCGACGAGACCATCGGGACCACGGAAGACGAGATCCTGCCCTTCCTGACCGAAAAGGGTCACCCGGCGCTGACCCTGCCGTCGTTGTTCTAAAGACCAAGGTTTAGGTCAAGGTCAAGGTTAAGAAAAGACCTTGGCCTTGACCTTGACCTTAACCTCTATATAAAAGGAGCACAGAGATGGCTCTAACCGGTATCGAGATTTTCAAGAAACTTCCCAAGACCAACTGCGGAGAATGCGGAGTTCCCACCTGCCTGGCCTTTGCCATGAAGCTGGCCGCCGGCCAGGCCGAACTGGCGGCCTGCCCCCACGTGTCGGAACAATCCAAAGCCGAGTTGGCCGAAGCCTCCGCCCCCCCCATCCGTCCCCTTTCCATCGGGACCGGAGATCAGGCTTTGAAGCTGGGCGGGGAGACGGTCATGTTCCGGCACGAAAAGCGCTTCGTCAGCCCCACGGGAATTGCCGTGCTGGTCTCCGACAAGATGAGCGACGGCGAGGTCGATTCCCGCCTGAAAAAATTCGGCGAGCTGAAGTACGAGCGGGTGGGGATGAAGCTCCAGGCGGATTTGGTAGCGGTCAAGGGAGAATCGGGAGATCCGGCCAGGTTTGAGGCGCTGGTGAAAAAAGTGAAGGATCGGCTGGATGGCCGGGGCCTGGTGCTGATGAGCGAAGACCCGAAGGTTCTGGGCGCCGGGGCCAAGGCTGCGGCCGACCGCAAGCCGCTGTTGTACGCCGCCACCAAGGCCAATGCGGACGCCATGGCCCAGCTGGCCAAAGAGATCTCCGCTCCCCTGGCCGTCAAGGCGGGAACCCTGGACGAACTGGCGGAACTGGCCAATAAGCTCACCGCCGCCGGGGTGAAGGACCTGGTCCTCGATTCCGGGGCCCGGACCCCCCGTAAGGCGCTGGAAGATCAGATCGTCATCCGGCGGGCGGCCCTGATGAAGAAATTCCGCCCCTTAGGATTTCCCACCATCACCTTCCCCTGTGAGATGACCCAGGATCCCATGATGGAGATCCTCCTGGCCTCCATGCTGGTGGCCAAGTATGCCGGCATCGTGGTCCTCTCCGACCTGCACGGTCATGGTCTCTTCCCCCTCTTGGTGGAACGGATGAACCTCTTCACCGACCCGCAACGGCCCATGGCCACCTCGGAGGGCATCTACGAAATTGGCGGGCCGAACGAGAACTCTCCGGTTCTCATCACCTCTAACTTCTCCCTCACCTACTTTATCGTCTCCGGGGAGATTGAAGGGAGCCGGGTCCCCTCCTGGCTCCTGGTGAAAGATACCGAGGGGTTGTCGGTCATGACCGCCTGGGCCGCGGGAAAATTCGGGGCCGATGGGATCGCTCCCTTCGTGAAAAAGTGCGGAATCGCCGAGAAAGTGAAGCACCGCAAGCTGATCATCCCCGGGTATGCCGCGGTCATCAGCGGAGAGCTGGAAGAAGAGCTGCCCGACTGGAAGATCATGATCGGGCCCCGGGAAGCGGCCCACATCCCGGCCTACCTCAAAATGTGGAAACCGGAATAAAATTGTAGGGGCGGTTCGCGAACCGCCCCTACCCCTATCAAGGAGGGGAGTCATGGTCGTCAGCGTAGGCGAGAACATCAATATCATGTCCAAAACCATCGGTCCGGCCATGAAGGAACGCAAAGCCGACCCCATCGTGGAGATGGCCAAACATGAAGAGAAGGTGGGAATCGACTACCTGGACTTGAACATCGGGCCCTCCCGCAAAGCCGGACAGGAGGTCATGGACTGGATTGTAAAGCTGGTCCAGGGGGTGGTGGACAAGCCCATGTCCCTGGACACCACGAACCCCGATGCCATGGAAGCGGGCCTGAAAGTTCATAAGGGAAAGGCGCTGATCAATTCCGTATCCCTCCAGCCGGAGCGCCTGGAAAGAGTTCTCCCCATGGCCAAGACGTATAAGGCCCATGTGATCGGCCTCCTCTGGGGCAAGGAGGGGATGCCCCGGGATGCCAACGAGCGGGCCGCCATGGCCGTGGATTTCATCTACCAGGCCAACAGCCTGGGGATTCCCACGGAAGACATCTGGATCGACCCCATCGTCAGCCCGGTGAGCGTGGAGATCAACCAGGTTCTCTCCTGCCTGGAGTTCATGTCCATGCTGAAGGACATCGCCCCCGAGGCCAAATCCATCGTCGGGCTCTCCAACATCTCCAACGGGACCCCGACCCATCTCCGGCCGGTCCTGAACCGGACCTATTTGATCATGCTGATGAAGTACGGTCTCTATTCGGCCATCGTGGACGCCTATGATGAAGAGGTTCTCCGCATCTGCCGCGACCGCCTCCCCGAGATCGTCACCCTGGTCCACCGGCTAATGGACGGAGATGAACCCGATCCCAAGCACCTGACGCCGAAGGAGCTGGAATATTATAAATCCACCAAAGTCCTCCTGGGGAAGACCCTGTATTCCCACTCGTGGCTGGAATTGTAAAATTGTAGGGGCGGTTCGCGAACCGCCCCTA
>JAPLIW010000909.1 GCA_026388915.1 Deltaproteobacteria bacterium | reverse complement strand
GCTACCCTTCATATCAGTTATGGCTTGGGATCAATTTGGGGAGCAATCGAAATACTTATTTCTAAACAATTCTGGAAAAATCTGGCGAAAATTATTAAAAATCAAAATGGCAAAAAAAATATTTGATTTGTTATTTTCCTTTCTCGGGATTTTTTTTATTTCTCCGGTCCTGCTTACCATAGCCTTCTTGATAAAATCAAATGATGGTGGACCGATATTTTATCGAGGCAGCAGAATCGGCAAAAATGGCAAGCCTTTTAAAATATTCAAATTCCGAACCATGGTGATCGATGCGGAAAAAATTGGCGGACCTTCCACCGCTGACGATGATCCGAGAATCACCAAGGTTGGGAAAACCCTCAGAAAATATAAATTGGATGAATTGCCCCAGTTAATCAACGTTTGCAAAGGAGAAATGAGCTTCGTGGGCCCCCGGCCGGAAGTCAAACAATATGTGGACATGTTCAGCGAAGAAGAAAAACAAATTCTCACGGTTAAGCCGGGGATTACCGACTGGGCTTCCCTTTGGAACCCGGATGAAGGGGCGACTCTCGCCGGTAGCCCGGATCCGGAAAAAACATACCTCGAGAATATTCGGCCTGAAAAAATCCGACTTCAATTGAAATATGTTCGCGAGCGGACATTTTTGACCGATATAAAAATAATTCTTTTAACCTTCAAAACAATACTTCTGAAGTAATTAAAAGGAAGCCTCTTTTTAATTAAATTTTATGTAAAATGTAATTGTTCTCTATTCACCCCGGATAAATCCCATGGCCGTTGAATACCGATTGCTCCTTCCTGAAGAGAATAAGCACGCAAATAATTTTTATAATGCTTTTTACCAGAAAAAGCGCACCCTTGAACAATGGCGCTGGGAATTCATCTCGCCCGCGCGGAAATTGGGTGAGCCATTGCCATTTGCGGCAGCTTTCGATGGAGAAAAGCTGGTCGGCACCCAGGCAATAATTCCCATCCGAATGATTGACCAGAAAGGCGTTTTCTGGGCCGCGAAATCCGAGGAAACGCTTGTCGATCCAGCTTATCGGGGTCAGAACCTTTTTGCCAAAATGTACGAACTTTTATTCGCATACGCCCGCCAGAAAGGACTTTACGCAATCTGGGGCTTTACCCCGGCCCGCCGGGCATTCGAGAAAATCGGATTCGCGATCCCATTGCAAACCCGCCAGCTCTTTTTACCATTTTCCTCGCATTATCTTCCCGCCATCTTGGAAAAACCATACGCCTGGCCTCTGGGCGTCTTGGCCTTGATCGGATCACGGATAATACACTTGAAGGGGATTCTAAGACGTTTGCTTCGGGGTAATTTTCCAGATCACCATGACGGCTTGGAAATTATTTATTCGCCCGAGCCTCCCGCCGAAGCTGGAACGATTTGCGAACGTTTCGTGCATACCTGGGGCGGCACGACAATATACCGTGATCCGGAATATCTTGCTTGGCGTTTCTATGGGAATCCCTATCTCCGCCCGCTTTGCTTGGTCGCAAAGCAGAAAGATCATATCCAAGGTTTCCTCTTTTTTTGCATGACCCCTGATCGAATGGGTTATATTGTTGATCTCTTGGCAATACCAGTCGGGAACAATCTTCCGATAAATTCTGCTATTGATGATGTTTACCGGGTGGTTTCGGCCTTAATTAAAGAATCCGTTCGGCGGTTGGAATCGATGGGAGCACTCGGAGTAAGGATTTGGAGTGTTGGCGGGCATCCCTTTGATCGGTTGGTACGCCAAGAACTTAAACGTCAAGGATTTCTTTTCGTTTCAAAAGGTCATGATATGATTTTCCAACTTGTATCCGGCCTTCCTGAACGTCAGGGATTATCAATGATTAAAAATTGGTATATTACTCGAGCTTTCACAGAAGGTACTATCTCTTAATGAACCGGGATGAAAAAATAGCCTTTTTTCAACATCAGATTCAGATTCACCTCCGGCTTGCTTTTAAACCAGAAGCATTTTCTTTATGGGAAAAATTTCCGGTGCTCTATCTTCCTTGGGAAGAAGCTTGCTCCACTCGTGGATGTCATCTCTTAATCCCAATAGATCAGGAAGCACCGCTCAAACCGCAGAAGCCTTGGCGAGTTCCCTTCGGCGGTACCACCTTAACGCTCTGGAATCCCTTACCTCCTCCTCGGGGAAATGGCTGGAACAATTGGCCCTCCCCAAATCAGACTCTCTGGTATTATCATGAAACCGGATCCATTATTCCGGCTTGGAATCTGTTTTCCAATCTTCTTGATTTGCTAACCCTTCGAGAAGAAAGGGAATTGCCTGTCCGAGACCAGCATGGCCGTTTCCCTTTTTCTGAAAGCCCGCGTCACCAAGCGAACCTCCTCCAAGTCCCCGCGTTTAATGAAGCCGTAGCTGTGCTTTTAGGAGCAGTCATCGGAATGACCACCGGCAATTCGCCCCGTTTAGATGTCACCGACTGGCTTCTGCCTACAGCAATTGTTTTATCTCACGACTGCGATATCCTGTTGGGGAACGATCTAATCACCCAACTAATCCGTTTCTATCGTTGCTGGTCACCTTTATTCCGTGCCAAGCTTCCTTCTCTCCGCCAGCTTTACTGGATGGGCGTAAATTCACTCTGGAATCGTAAATACTATTTTAACAATCTTGCAGGGATGATCGATGTCGAGCGCCAATATGGGTTTCGGTCAATATTTTATTTACTCAACGGACAAGGAGGACGTTTCGGAGCCAGAAGCGGGACAAAAATTATCCGGGAAGCTTCACAAGTCATTCCCCCAAGCTGGGAGATGGGCATCCATTATAATTATGACACCTACCTTGAGCCCTCTCGATTTAATCAACAGCTCCAAGATCTGCAGAACTTGGTTGGACAAGAAATGATCAGCGGTCGATCGCATTATCTCAGATTCGACCCGGATCAGTCCTTCCACTTCCTTGCTGCACAAGGGATCAAATTTGACGAAAGCGTAGGATACCCCGATTTCTCCGGATATCGTGCCGGGATTGGCGGAATATACGCACCCCTAAAATCAACAGGGGATCCATCGTTTCTCGAACTTCCCCTCGTTTGTATGGACAGTAATCTGGCAAAGGAGGAAATAGAAGAAGCTGGAAATTCTTTTTGCCGCCTGTTAAATCATTTAGAGAAAATCGGAGGAGTCATGAGCCTACTTTTTCATCCTGGTAACTTTCATAATCCTGAGTTCCCCGAAATTCTCGGATTATACGCCCGCCTTCTGGATGAAAGCTACCTCCGAGGCTGTCGTTGCTTTACCCCCAAGGAGCTAATAGACTTATTCGCATCCAGCAACCTGGAAAAATAATATTCGTCATGCCTAAGCCGATTCCGATTCGAAAAATCTCTTCCCCGGGAAAGCTCTCTCCGAATTTTTTCCGCCAACTTTACCGGACTATGGTTCGAATCCGACTTTGCGAAGAGAGTCTGGTCCCCCCAATTTTAAGCGGTGAAATCAAATGCCCGGTCCACCTCTATTCCGGACAAGAAGCCATCGCCGCAGGCGTCTGCGCCGCCCTGAACAGCAAAGATTATATTTTCGGCACTCATCGCTCTCATGGTCATTACCTGGCCAAGGGGGGCAGCCTCCGGGAACTCGTGGCCGAGATCTGCTGCCGGGAAACCGGGTGTTCCCAGGGCCGAGGTGGCTCCATGCATATCATTGACCCGGAAGTCGGCATCCAGGGGGCGGTCCCCAT
>JAPLIW010000466.1 GCA_026388915.1 Deltaproteobacteria bacterium | reverse complement strand
CCCGTCCTCCGGATGTCCCCTCCTGGGTCCGTGGCAGGATTCGCACTGGACGTTCTCCAGCACATCCCCAAAGCCAGAGACTTCCCCAAATCCCGTCGTATGGCAGGGAAGGCAGGTGTGATCCGACTCCCTCTTATCCCGGACCAGGGTTTGAAAGGCTTTGGCATGGCCGGTCTTCTTCCAGTTATCGTGCTGCGGCTGATGGCAGGAAAGGCAGGATGCGTCCCCCATGTATTTGGAGATCGGGTAGGCATAGGGGCGACTCTGCATCCCGGGGTCTCTTTCTGGAGAAGGGCTTTTACTCTCCGCGGAATAAAGGGGCTTAGAGTCGGCCCTGAATTGGTTCACCAGCTTGGCCGTTTGGGGGTGGTCTCCATAGACATCCCGGAGGGTTACGATCTGGTAATGGGACAAGAGACGGGTTTCGTCCGGTTTCTCTTTGAGAAAAAACTCCATTTGCCCGAGATACTCCCCCCGGGTCCCGGCGGTGAGGATCTGGGCGTTGCGGACCTCCACCGGCTGCCGTTTAAGCCCACGCTCATGTCCGCTGACCACGAAGTAAACCTCCCGGAACGTTTCGGCGAGCTTCCTTTGCTCGCTCTCATCCATGTGGGCGACGATAATGATGGTTTTACATTTTTTCTTCTTCAACTCGGCAATGACCTGTTTGGCCGCCTCCATGGGGTCGGTAAGCCGAAAAGCCACTTTATCATGGGGATCCAGGCTTCCGGAAAAGCGGTTGGAAAGGAGCCCGAAAAGCCCCACCCGGATGCCCCTCATTTCCTTGATGAGGTAAGGCTGAAACACGGGCTTTTTTGTCTTCAGGTCCTGGAGGTTGGCCAGGAGAATCGAAAATTTCGCCTTCTTCTCCATTTTTTTCAGTTCCGCAACACCCCAGGAGAGATCAACCTCCCCCGGGGTGAAGGCATCGTATCCCATGAGGTTGTAGGTTTGAAGGAAGAGGTCCGCCTTCAAGGCGGTCACCTCCTGGTCTCTTTTGGAAAGGCTATATAGGTCATAACCCGCGGAATAGAGAAGGTCTCCGGAGTCCACCACAATCACATTCTTCTTGTCTTTACGCAGCTTTTCCAGGAAGGAAGCCCGCCTGGCCAGACCGCCAAGCTTGCCCCCCCCTCAGCCGCAGGGCTCGTACTCCCCGTACAGGTTCGAGCTGAACACCAGGGTGATAATCTGCTCGGGCTTCGCCCCGGGAGGCTGCCCCCAAGAGGCGATAGGGACCAGGCAAAGGAAAAGAATAACCAAAATTTTCTTCATTCATACCTCCGGAAGGCCGGATTTATAAATTCATTTTACCATTCTTGTCCGGTCCCGCAATCATTGCTTTGGGCCTCTGGCTTTACTCGCCCTTTTTGTCCAGGGATGGGCTGGATGAGTCCTTATTTTTTTTGCCGTTTGCAGCCTTCCCATCTCTGGAAGAGCCCGCGGGGGTCTTCCCAAAATTATCTCTCAGGATCTCCAGAGCCTTGATGACCTCCAACCCGCCTACATGAGTCTCTTTCAGATCCCCGTGGACAATCACGCAGGAGGGGGTGGAACGGATCTGGTCTTCCTGGAGATAGCGATTCCAGAGGATGAAAACCGGGTTTAAATCGACGGGCTTCAGCCCGATCCCTTTTTCGGCGATCAGATTTACCAGCTGGTTCTTATCGACCACCCTCTTCCCCGCCGCTTCAAAGAGGACCCTTCTCGTATGTAAGGCGGAATCAAAATCCTTTTTCTCCGCTAAAGCAGAGAGAAAGTATCGGGTATACAGAGTGGTGTGCTGGCTGGCGGTGTGCTGGCTGGCGGGGACATCGATGAAAGTGAGATGGATGGTTCCGCCTTTGACCAGATCCAGGAGGAGGGGTTCAAGGTCCGGTTCCATGTCCCGGCAGGGGGAGCAGAAATAATCGGTGTACAGCCGCACCTTGATCGTACCGCTCCCGAAGGAAGGTAAAGGGGTTTCCTGTCCGCCAGCCGTCTCCCACCCAGCCACGCCTGAACAGAGGATCAAAAGAACGGCCCAGGGCATAATCCCGAACCGTTTCCAAAGGCGGCGGTTCTTTTTATGATTAATGATTAAACTGCTCATGCCTCCTCCTGTTGCGGGAAAATCCGAGGGGTAGTATTGCATGCCGGCCCCGGATTCCCGGTGCGTTCCGGCAGAGAGATCGGATAGAATGGTTGTCCCCCGAAAGTCTAAAAATGTCAAGGATTACCGCTGGGATTCCCAGGAATCCAGCTCTAGCCGCCGGGATGAAAGGACAAAATCAGCAACGGAGGGGAAGCGAATTGGGATTTGAGAATACACTCTCTTTTAGTCTAATCGACACAAGCCCAAAATATCTTTAGTTAAAATGGCCCGTCCTTCTTTTTACCCCATCAGCCCCCAGAGCATCCTGGCGGCGATGACATAAAGAACCACCCCGATGATGGTTTTGACCTGGGCGCTTTGAAGTTTTCGGGCCAAGAGCCAGGCTCCCAGATAAGCCCCGGCGATGGACCCCAGGGCGGATAAAGCCAGGAGCGGAACATTGATATGCCCCATGGCCGTGTGGCCCAGAAATCCCGCCAGGGAGGAGAAAATCACGATGAAGGAAGTTGTGCCGGAGGCTCTTTTGGGGTCAAACCCCAGCCAGACAAGAGCCGGGACAATGAAGTTGCCCCCGCCTACCCCCAGCAGTCCCCCAAGATAACCGGCGATTCCGCCCACGGTGGCTCCGGTTCCTATTTCCTGGGCATGAGTACGCTGAACTTCTTTCTTTTTCGCCTTGAAGAAGAGCATCATGGACCCGGCAAAGACCAAGAAGCCTACAAAAAGCCACAAGAGAGTATCCCGCGAGACGAACTTCGTGCTGTAGGCTCCCAGGGGGGAAAGCGCGCTGGCCACGATGATGATGGGAACCGCCGTTCCAAAAGCCACCAGCTTGTTCCTGATAAAGGTGATGGAAGCAATGGCCATGCTGATCCCGTTCAAAAGCAGGGCCGTTGCCATGGCTTCCTTCAGGGGAACGCCCAGCCAGAAAAAGGCCGGGATAATGATAAAGGCCGCCCCAACCCCGGCGATGGTCAACACCGTGGTAAAACCAAAGACGATCAGACTGGCCAAAAGGAGAGTGGCCATGGAAATCCTTTAACCATTTTAGAGGGGAATCCATGCTCGGGGCCGCGTGGCCTCGGCGAGCCGATGTCACAAGGATTCCCCCGGCAACCCCTCTTCAGGCTCCTGGCCCAATGACCTTTTCCGCGCAGGGAATGCAGAGCAGCCCTCCGTCCGGCCCCTTCTTCAATTTATTGGTAAATACGGCCTCGCCGCATTTCGCACACCGCTTTACTTCAAAGCTTGTGGGCCCCTTTTTCACTTTCCGGTTGAAGACTTCGCCGATATTCAGGAAATCTCCCTCCGGCAGATTCAAGATGCGTTCCACCTGCGGGTTGGTGATCTCGGGGGGTACATCCTGAGGCAATACCCCCTCCTTTCTTTTCTGTACGAAGGGGGAGCTCAAGGCCTTTTCAAAAAACTCCGGCTTCAGCGAAACCCTTACGGCCTTTCCCGTCCGGGCGTCGATCAAGGTGAAAGCCATTTTGTTATAGCGGAGTTTGGTAATATTTCCCTTACCGTAAGTGCTGCCCGTTGCCGCCATAATGCCATCCACAAAACAGCCAGCCGCGTGGCCTTCTCCCGTCTCGGATTCGACCACCAGCTCCTTGTCTTTCGCTCTCTCCACGCCCAGGACCTTCATGGCCGCCAGACCCGCCCTTAACCCCATAGGCATGGCCGGACACTTGTGGCCGTGAAACTTTAGGGCCATCTCAAAGTAGCCCCGGCGTGTCGCATGAATTGGGTGACCCGCAACAGCTTCCGGAACCTTTTTCGGCAAATCTCTCTGAGGAGGCGCTGGAAGTATTGTGAGCCGACATCAGCTTCGTGAGGTCTTCACTCCCACAATGCCGGCAATGCAATTGCTCCTGCTTGCCAAGGATTAGAAACTCATTCGTTTGCCCGCAGTTCTCGCAGCGGTACTCGAAAATCGGCATATCTTCTCCTTCCACGTGTCCTTTCAGACTTTTTCGTCAGCCTTGTGAGGAAGGTGATGATATTCTCGCTTCCTATCAAGGCATCAGTATAATCCTCAAAATTGGTTTTCTCTATTGATAGATTTTTTTATTGCTCTTCAATATTCTGTTAATGTCCACACCCACCCTCATGCGCTCGACAAGAACGATCCATTGAAAGTTCCTCCAGCTTATTCTCTCTCAACAGCTCAAGATTTTCTTTAACCGTCGGAGTCCCTGCCTCATATACTTTTACGCCCATAGCGTTTAGCTTCATCAAGGCGCCTCCTCCTATTCCTCCAACAACCAAGGCATCGACTTTTTGTCCGCCCAAGGCCATGATTGGGTTGCAAGCACCATGGACATGATGGAGGTCCCTATTGCCTACCCGTTGAACTCCCTTTTCCTCCGTGTCGACCACGATAAAAACCGGGGCTGAACCAAAATGGTTATAAACCTGGCTTTCAATTCCTTCATCCTTCTGAACCGGAAAACACACTTTCATGACATTCTCCTTCCTCGTTAATTTAGACTTATCTTCAGAAATTTCCGCCCTTCTGCAATCTTTGTCTTTCCTTCGTTATTGGTTTTGTTGGGTTCCACGACAACACCTGCCTCGCCCCTTTCCACCCCTTCTTTCATATCCTCTATCCTCTTCCGCTCTTTGAATGTTGCCACTTTTGCAGGAAGGACAGCCTTCCGGTCTACCTGTTCCGTAAGGTAGCTCCCATGAATGTTGGCAATCGTAACACTTGAATTTTCTTATAGAAGCCATCTCAAATTCACCTCCTTCAATCTTCAATGCTTTGCCTTTGACCAATGCCTCCGCCACCTTTTTGTGCGCAGATTCGATAATCCTGCCAAAAGTTGGCCGAGAGACTTTCATCTTTTGTGCTGCCTGCTCTTGATATAAGCTGTCAAGGTCAGCAAGCCTAATAGCCTCAAACTCGTCAACAGTTAAAATGACCTCTTCTAACATAGAGAGTGGGATACCCCTTGGCTTAAAGTAATTACTCTGGGGCATGGAATTGACTCGTCTGCAATTTATCGGCCTTGCCATCCAAGATCCTCCCTTAGGGATTAATTATAAGCATATGCTCATAATCTTGTCAAGGGATATTTTGCTTTCCAAATCATGATTGGCTAGCGGACAGACTCAACTGGAAATTTTTCC
>JAPLIW010000411.1 GCA_026388915.1 Deltaproteobacteria bacterium | reverse complement strand
CACAGAGGGTTAAAATGCCAACTATTTGACAAAGAAACAAAGACATTTTTCTCTCGCCCGCTTCGCTCGGGGCCGCAGAGCTCACAGAGAAAGAAAACTTTCTTCAAAATAAAAGACCAGGGTTTTACAGGTTTTCATATTCGAGTCTTCTCTGCGTGCCCTGCGGGCTCCGCGTGAGACAACGGCTTTTTTCTCTCGCCCGCTTCGCTAGAGACGCAGGGCTCACAGAGGGAACCAAAATATTTCTAAAAATACAAACCAACATTCAATAGGTTATTTTCCCGGGTTTTTCTCTGCGATCTCTGCGATCTCTGCGAGAGATAAATTCTTTCATTTTTTCTTGCCTTTGCGCCCTTGGCGCCTTTGCGTGAGGTGCATTTCTCCGCCCTCCGGGCGGGCTTCGCCCCTCTCAGTTACATGAGGTGCTTTAGGTGACGAATTTTTAATTGATGCTGACAAATGTACCGCTAAAAAAACAGTTGATGGGTTGATTACCAAACCCTTCACCGATTCGAGTTATTGCGCATTCCTTTTCCGGGTAGACTTGTATCCATAATAGGAATCACCCGAGCCGAAGTACCGGTTGGTGAGGCCCGAGGACTTGAACTGGAGGTCGTTGAGCACCACCCCCAGGATCTTGTCCTTTTCCAGGGAGGAGATGGCCTGTTTGATCGTCTCCCTCGGGGTCACCCCGGCCCGCACCACGAAGATGATCCCGTCCACGAGCTTGGAAAGAACTTCGGGCTCGGACGTGGCCAGGAGCGGAGTGGAATCGAGGATGATGTACCGGTCGCTGTAGCGCTCCTTCAACTCCTTGATCAGGGCTTCCATCCGGGCCGACCCGATCAACTCCGTGGGATTATCCTGAAGGGTTCCTCCCAGGAGGACCTTCAGCCTCTCCACCTCGGTCTTGATCAGCACTTCGGGGATCTCCTTCTCCCCCACCAGATAATCGCTGAGCCCGTACCCGTTGTGAATGCCGAGCCACTTGCCCAGGGAGGGATTCCGGAGGTCGCAGTCCACCAGCAGGGAGTAGGCCTGGAAATCATGGGCGATGCCAGCCGCCAGGTTGGCGGCGACGAACGTCTTCCCTTCCCCGGCGGTGGAGCTGGTCACCAGAATGGTCCGCGGCGGGTGAGGGATGCGGAGCCGGAGGAGCTGGGTGCGCAGCTTGCGGAACTGCTCGGAGGCCACGGAGTCGGGGTCGTAGTAAGTGACCAGTTTCGGGTCGGAGACCACCTTCTCCCTGACCCGCGGCTCGGGAGCCCTCGCGGGCGCCGCTTGCTCCCTTTGCTCTTTCATCCTGGGAATGAAGGGGATGACCTCCCTTTCTCTTTGGGGTGCTTCCTCCCCTTCCCTTTCTCTCTGCGCTCTCTCCAATGCTTTGTGGATCTTGCTCAATGCTGGGCACCTTCTTTTCTAGTCATTTTTGCGGGATTGGTTCGCTGATCCCATCCATGCAATTCACAGCCAGAAATCCCCCCTTCCCCCCCTTTTTTAAAGGGGGGAAGAGACGCGGGGAAATGGGTACGTTGATCTCACCTCTGTAATTCATAGCCAGAAATCCCCCCCGCCCCCCTTTATTAAAGGGGGGAAAGGAAGCGGAGAATTAGGAAAGGGGGGCAGGAGAACCATGCAAAGCTCCGATTCCTTTCCAGGCTATCTTTCCAAGCTGCCAGACTCTTCCCAGGGAAGTCTGGACCGTTTCCCACATTTCGGGGGGCCCGTAGAAGTAAAGGGCTCCCAGGAAAAGAATGAGGGCCACCACACCGCCCGTCAGCAAAATTTTCCTGCTCCAATTGTCGAACGATTTCCCTTCCAGGTCGGATATGGCTTCCCGGATGACCCCGGCATCGATCCTCTTTTTTTCCCCGGCATACCCGTTGGTCAGGGCGTTATCGCAGACGATGTTGATCACCCGGGGGATCCCCCGGGAGTACTGATAGACCTTCTTCAGAGCCCCGGAGGTAAAGAGACGGGTCGTCCGGGCTCCGGCCACCCTCAGTCTCCGGGTGATGTATTCCCCCATCTCTTTCTGGTTCAGGGGCTGGAGACGGTACCGCACGTTGATCCGCTGTTTGAGCGCCAGGAACCGAGGCTGGCTGAGCATGCTGTCCAGCTCCGGCTGCCCCAGAAGCATGACCTGGAGAAGTTTCTTGCTGGGGGTCTCCAGATTGGTGAGCAGGCGGATTTCTTCCAGGAGTTCGGGGCTGAGGGTATGGGCTTCATCGATGATGACCACCACGTTCTCTTTTCGGGCAAAACAATCCATCAAAAAATGATTCAGCCGGTTCAGGTAGTCTACCTTGTTTCCC
>JAPLIW010000010.1 GCA_026388915.1 Deltaproteobacteria bacterium | reverse complement strand
GTTCGGCGTGACTTTATCTCTTCTCTTTTCAGGTTGTTCCCACATTACCGTTCCAAGAGGTCCCATCCAGGTAAAAACGGATGTTGTGGGGGCATTGGACATTCCAAAGGAAATCTCTTTTGAAAACGGTGTGCCAGAGTCGAAGCTCACGTTGATAGGATCTCAGGGCTTCCACAAATGGTATGCAGATTTTAGGGTATGGACGAGTTTTATCACCAATCATTTGGAGACCGAACTGAGGAGCAGAGGAGTCAAGGTGACACCTGGTAGTGGAACTCCCTTCAGAGTTAACCCAACTTCCGCAGTTTTAATGGTTTAAAAATTTTTTAAGGGATGAGAAGTGTGCAACTATTTGATAACATACGGGACCATTTTTTATGGAGGTTCAAAACTCAATGTAGTGACAACCTACCCTATTGACTTGTTTGCCAAACGCGTAATAATCAGCGTGTGTACATCAGGAAAACGACGATTCACAAGGATGGCAAGGCGCATCACTATTGGGCATTAGTGGAGTCCTATCGTACCGAGCGTGGCCCGAGGCAACGAGTCGTTACCTGGCTGGGGGAGATGGACGAGGCAGGCAGACTGGGAGTCGAACGTGTTGCAGAGGGGGATCCTGGTTTCCAGCAGAATCTGTTTGAGAAGACGGAGCCGGAGTGGGTAGAGATTGATGTCAAAAGGGTAAGGGTGGAAAACGTTGTAGGTTTTGGTGGGCCATGGCTGGGATTAGAATTGATGCATTGGTTAGGTTTAGATCAATTTTTTCTAGAGCATGTTTCTGGGGGTCGGGAGGAGATTCCTTGGGCCATCGTGGGGGAGGTTTTAGTGCTCTGCCGGCTCTGTCATCCATCGAGTGAACTCCACATTGCGGAGCATTTTTTTGAACAGACGGCAATGGCTGATCTATTAGGAATCTCCTGTGAGAAGATCAATGAGGATCGTTTGTACCGGGCTCTGGATCAGGTTTTACCCCACAAAGAAGCTCTTGAGCGACACTTGAAAGAGAGGGTGGGTTCTCTGTTCCATCTGGATTATGATTTATTTCTTTACGATGTAACGAGCACGTACTTTGAAGGGGAGGCCAGAATTAATCCTCTGGCCCAACGGGGTTACTCACGGGATCATCGAGGGGATTGCAAGCAAATTTGTATTGGGTTGGTGGTGAGTCGGGAAGGATTTCCCCTGGGCTATGAGTTGTTTGCGGGGAATCGAACGGACGTAACCACGGTGGAAGAAATCATTGGGCTCATGGAAGGTCGTTATGGGAAGGCCAACCGGATCTGGGTAATGGATCGTGGGATGGTCAGCGAAGAGAACATGGGATTACTGACGAAAGAGGGGCGGCGTTATATCTTGGGGACCCAACGTGGGCAATTGAAGAAATATGAAGGGGAGTTATTGAAGACAGACTGGCAGGAGGTTCAGAGCGGATTGGAGGTCAAGCGGGTGGATAGCCCTGACGGCAAAGAAGTCTTTATTCTATGCCGGAGTCGAGACCGGGCTGAAAAAGAGAAAGCGATCCACGATCGGTTTGAGCAACGAATCGAAGAAACTCTGATCCGGGTGGAGAAGAGTTGTGAAAAGCGTCGATATCAGGTGAACCTGATAGAACGTCGTATAGGTCGTTTGCTGGAGAGAAACAGTCGAGCCGCGGGGCTTTTTGATGTTCGGGTGGAAAGAGGCTCGACGGGTGAGGCAAAAATCATATGGACGAAGAAGGAGGAATGGCGGCAGTGGTCACGGTTAAGTGAGGGGTGCTACATGTTGCGCAGTAATATTCGGGATTGGTCTCCGGAAGATTTATGGAAAGCCTACATTCAGTTAACAGAGGCAGAAGAAGCCTTTCGAATTCATAAAAGTGATCTGAGTATTCGCCCCATATGGCATCAAAAAGAGGAGCGGGTCCGGGCTCATATTTTGGTTTGTTTTTTAGCTTACGTACTCTGGAAGACGCTGGGGCGATTATGTCGCCAAGCTGGCCTGGGAGATGAGCCAAGGAAGATCTTTTCGGAGCTTTCTCAAATTAAACTTACGGACGTGATTCTACCGACTCGAAATGGCAAAGAGATAAAGCTGCGGTGTGTAGAAACGCCGTCAGCTCACCAACTGATTCTCTTGCAAAAGCTCAAATTGAATCTTCCAAGGAGGTTTTTAAAACGTAATTTGTAGTGACAACTTTTTTCTTTGGGTTGTGTAAAATCAATAGGTTACGATTAAAATACCCCCATAACTCGCCCTTGGGGTAAGCCCCCGGCTTTGCCGGGGGACTCGCAGAGTTTGACATTTTCGGGAATATGAGAAAAGCCTCCGATTGTGAACCGCTCAAGGTTAC
>JAPLIW010000257.1 GCA_026388915.1 Deltaproteobacteria bacterium | reverse complement strand
CCGCTATGACCTGGAATCAGGCCCATCCGAGGTCCCCAAGGAAAAATTATTGCGGGAAAGCCTGGATATCGCCGGGCAAATCCTGCAAACGGAGCAGGTTCTCCCCCTTGCCGATCTGGCCCACCGCATTGTGGAAGAGCTCATGGTCAACCCGAATTACACCTATCGCGAATTGCTGGCTTCATTGAAAGAGGACCCCCGATTCTCGGTGACCAGCGGCCAGCTGGTCAGCCTGCCATCGGTGGAAAATCCCGCGGATATTTTCTTCCGGAAGATCGCCCGGATGAAAAAAACCCGGGGAGACCGATAATGGAAGGAGAAGGATCGAACAGGAAATGGAGATGACCAAAGGAAAACCGGTTCACACGCGCAAGGTTGAAATCAATGCCTTTGACCTGGGGGATCAACAGGTTCTGGTGGAAGGAGAGCTGCTGGACACCCGGCCCGTTGGTTCCGAAGAAAAGGGCGAAGGGCTCAGAACCATACACCACCTCTTCGCCCGCATCCGGGTCCAGGGACCCGACCTCACCATCACTCATGTGGATGCGGAGATGAAACGGATCCCCAGGGAGGGCTGTCCGGAGGCTCTGCCGGCGGTTCAAAAACTGGCGGGCCTCCGGATTATCTCCGGGTACACCCAGAGGGTAAAGGACCTGATCGGGGACGTGAAAGGATGTTCCCACCTGACCAGTCTTTTCTTGACCATGGGACCGGTGGCCGTTCAGGGATACTTCGCCGCCTACGGAAGGAAAGGGGCGGCCCGGACTCCCGATAACCCGGCCTTCGCCCGGCTGCTCAACAGCTGCCATGTCTGGCGGGAGGATGGGCCCTTTGTGCGGTCTCTGATGGGTGTATTTAAAAAAACTTAACCACAGAGATCGCAGAGCACGCAGAGGTAAAATTGGCCAAAGGCTCAAGGCCCAGGGTGCAAGGGAAAACGCAGCCTCAATTCCAACGCTTCCCGGAACCTCAAACTCCCAAGGGGTGTTCATAGAAGGATCTCTGCGCTCTCTGCTTCCTCTTCGGTCATCCTCTTGTCTTGATCCTCGGAGGATGAAGAGAAAGAAAGATTTTCATTTCCCAAAAGGAGAAAAGAACCGCAAACCGCAGAGACCCGGGAGGACGCAGAGGGGATGAAAGATTCATAAAATGATTCATGTTTTTCGTCTTTTGGAAGAAAACGCTCTGCGGTCTCCGCGTGCTCTGCGGTTGATATTTTTTCTTCATCTCCGGAGGGCGCAAAGACTTTTATAATTTTATAATTTCCTATGCAATAAAAAAGGGGAAAAAGGAACCTTAGGATGTTCTGGTGGGCCAAGTTCATTTTCTTCTCCGCCCTGGCCGTTTTCTTCCTCGAATTTGGGATTGAGGAGATGATCCGGGCCTACCGTCTCAAGAATCCGGTGGAATTCCTGGCTTCCTTTTTCTCCGCCAGTTTCATCATCCTCATCAGCGGGACGCTGCTGGTGGCGTTTATCTGGAGGATGGTACGGAGAGCAAAAGGAAAAGATGGGGTCAAGGATTCAGGGGAGGAAGAGGCCTGATAAGAGAACCTTTGGCTCTTTTCGCCCTTATATCAAAATTGGGAGGAGCGAAGGATGAACGTAAATTTCGACTTGAGCGGCAAAATTGCGATCGTGACCGGCGGGGGCCGTGGCATCGGCCGGGCGATTGCTCTGGGGCTGGCCAAGGCCGGGGCCTCGGTCGTTATCAGCAGCCGGACGCAGAAAGAGATCGATGGGGTGGTCGATGAGATTAAAAAATCGGGTGGAAAAGCCCTGGCGGTGGTGACCGATCTCACCGTGAATGATCAGTTGGAAAACCTGGTCCAGGCGACCGTCAAGGAGTTCGGGAAGATCGACATCCTGGTGAACAATGCCGCCCGCAGCTTCCTGCGCAGCCTCATGGACCTGCGGGAGGACGGATGGGACAAGGTTTTCAACACCAACTTGAAAGCCGTGTGGTTGCTGAGCCGGTTGGTGGCCCGGAAGATGATGGAACAGAAGAGCGGGCGGATCATCAACATCACCACCGTGGGGGCGGAGAAGGCTGAGCTGGGCATGGCCGCCTACGGGTGCAGCAAGGCGGCGCTGAAGATGCTCACCCGCTGCATGGCCCGCGAATGGGCCCAATTCGGAATTCAGGTCAATGCCGTAGGTCCCGGCCTGACCAAAACGGATTTCAGCAAACCCATCTGGTCGAACCCGGAAGTGGCCAAGCACGTATCCGCCGCCATCCCCATGGGAAGACTGGCCGAGCCCGAGGAGATCGTAGGTTCGGTCCTCTTCCTCGCCTCGGACGCTGCCCGATTCATCACCGGCCATTCCATATATGTGGATGGCGGAACGCTGACCACCTGATTTACTTGGCACCCCTAGGCCCATCGATGGAAGCATTTCCCTCCCCCTCGACGGGGGAGGGCCGGGGTGGGGGTGATCTGGCCAAATTCTCCTCATCTAAAAGAAATCGGTTTCGCCGCCAACGGAATATGATCCAAACCCAGCAAATCGGCCCCGTAAAAATCTTTTTCGGCAAACTTCCCTCTTACCCCTACTGCAACACCCTCCTGGTGAAAGGTCGCCAGACCCTTCTGCTGGACCCCGCCTGCGAAGAGAAGGCCCTCCGGGCGCTGGCAGGAGATGAAAAAATCGACTACCTCTTCAACACCCACTACCACCCCGACCATATCCGCTACAATCCGCTTTTCGACGGCATTGAATTTTGGGCGCACCGCGATGATGCTCCCTGCTTCCGTTCTCTCGATTCCATGGCCGAGTGGGTGGGGGTGAAAGGGACCCCTTACGAGCAAGCCTGGAAGGCCACTTTAACCAAGGCTTTCGGGTTTCGGGAAAGGAAGGAGGTAAAAGAGGTAGAGGATGGAACCGCCCTGGACCTGGGCGGAGTCACCCTTCAGTTCCTCCATTTTCCCGGGCACACCCCCGGTCTCACCGGTTTTCTGATCCCCGAATTCGAGATTCTTTTTCTGGCCGACATGGAGCTCTCCCCCGCCGGTCCCTGGTATCACAACAAAAAGGCCAGTATCCAGAGCATCATCGACTCGGTGGAGAAAATCCGCAAAATCCAGGCGGCGTATTACATCCCTTCCCACGGCCAGGAGATTTTCCGGAAAGACATCGGGCCGCGCCTGGATCGGTACCTGGAAAACATCTACTCCCGGGAGAGAAAAATCCTCGAAGCCCTCTCCACTCCCAAAACGCTCGGTGAGCTCGCTTCCCTGAGCCTGATCTCCGGCTTTCGTCTCTCGCCAAGCCAGGTCTGGTTTCTCTTCGAAAAAACCATGATCGAAAAACACTTGGACCGATTATTAGTACAGGGGAAAATAGCCAAAAACGGCGATACCTTTCAAAGGGAAGCAGACTGAATTATAAGATGAGCTTCTTGTAAAATTCATTTCCTCCGTCATTCCGGCGAAAGCCGGAATCCAGAATTTCCTGAAAATCCTGGATTCCGGGTCGCGCTTCGCTTGCCCGGAATGACAACTTTCTTCTTCTTTCAAGAGTTTTGCCAGAGGCTCAGATATTTTCCCTTTATCTTTTTTTCCTAACGGAATAAAATCAATTCCATTGCGGGTCAAAATGAAAGACCAGCGCCTCGAGCCGGAGAAAAGAAAAATATTGATTCGGGATCAACCCGGGAAAAGGGAGAAGCCGACGGTTGATTCCCTTGAACGCCTCCGCCAAAAGGCCGAAGAAAAAGGATGGATAAAGAAGAAAGCCCATAGCTCATAGCTCATGGCTGATGGCGAATAGCTTCATTTTACATATGGAGGGAATTCATGAACTTTCCAAAGGACGTGAAGTACACCAAGGATCACGAATGGGCCCGGGTTGATGGAAAAGTGGCGGTGGTGGGGATTACGGATTTTGCCCAGGAAAAGCTGGGCAGCATCGTTTTCGTCGAACTTCCCCCGCGCGGCAAGTCGGTGAAAAAAGGAGAGACGGTGGTCACCGTGGATTCGGTGAAGGCCGTGGCCGAGGTCTATTCCCCCTTGAGCGGGCAGGTGGAAGAGGCCAACGAATCCCTGAAGGATTCCCCGGAAATCATCAACCAGGATCCTTACGGCCAGGGGTGGATGGTGAAGATCAAGATTTCCGACCCTGCCGAACTGGGCAACCTCATGACCCCGGAAGCTTACCGGGCCTTCGTGGCCGAAGAAGAAGCGAAAGGATAGGAAATGCGCTACCTTCCGATTGCGGAGAGCGACCTGGCGGAGATGCTCCGGACCGCGGGAATCAGCCGGATGGAAAACTTGGCCGATGTTCTCCCCGACAACCTGCGTCTGAAAAGAGACCTGGACCTCCCCTCCCCTCTTTCGGAGATGGAGCTTGTCCAGAAGCTCCGTTCCCTGAGCGAGGCGGGGAAATCGGGGAAACCCATGGTCTCTTTCCTGGGGGCCGGGGCCTACGACCACTTTACTCCCTCCGTCGTGGACCACGTGCTGCGCCGTTCGGAGTTTTACACCGCCTACACCCCTTACCAGCCGGAGGTCAGCCAGGGGACGCTCCAGGCCGTATTCGAGTTCCAGACCCTCATTTGTCAGCTCACCGGAATGGACATAGCCAATGCTTCGGTCTATGACGGCGCTTCGGCGGTGGCCGAGGCCGTCCTGATGGCCCAGCGAATCAAGGGTCGGAAGAAATGCCTCCTCGCCCGCTCTCTTCACCCCGAATACCGGACCGTCACCCAGACCTACACCCATCCCCTGGGGCTGGAACTGGTGCCCATTCCTTTTACGAAGGACGGAGCCCTGGATTGGGGAGCTTTCGAAAAGGCTCTGGATAAAGAGGCCAGCTCGGTCGTCATCCAGCAGCCCAACTTCTTCGGCTGCCTGGAAGATGTGGAGCGAATCGCCCGGTTGGCCCACGCCCATGATGTCCTGTTGATCGTGGCTGTGGCCGAGCCTCTCTCCCTGGCACTGCTCCAGCCTCCGGGAGCACTCGGGGCGGACCTTGTGGTCGGGGAGGGGCAAAGTTTCGGCAACCCGGTCAGCTTTGGCGGGCCTTACATCGGGTTCTTCGCCAGCAAAGAGAATTATCTTCGCTCCATGCCGGGAAGATTGGTGGGGGAAACGGTGGATTTAGAGGGACGCCGCGGGTTCATCCTGGCGGTCGCCACCCGGGAGCAGCACATCCGTCGGGAAAAGGCCACCTCCAACATCTGTACCAACCAGGCCCTGTGCGCCCTGGCGGTCCTTGTTTACCTGACGATCATGGGGAAAGAAGGCCTGCGGGAGCTGGCGGAGATCAACCTGAGCAAGTGCGAGTACGCCAAGAGAAGACTGGCGGAAAGTTTTCCGCTCCGGTTTTCTGCTCCCACTTTCAATGAATTCGTTCTTCGGCTGAAGGGCGACCCGGATCAGGTCCTGAAAAAGCTCTCCGATCAGGGAATCATCGGGGGCCTTCCCCTGAAACGGTTCTATCCGGAGATGAAAAACGAAATCCTGATCTGCGTGACGGAAAAACACAGCCGGGAGGACATCGACCGCCTGGTGCAGGCTTTGGAAGGCTGCTGAAACTTTTTTAACCGCAGAGGGCACAGAGACCACAGAGAAAATTGAACAACGGAAAGAAGATAATTTTGAGGCTCTTGCAAAACTCTAGGCAACAAGCGGAAATCGTCATTCCGGGCAAGCGAAGCGCGACCCGGAATCCAGGACTTTCAAGCGGTTCTGGATTCCGGCTTTCGCCGGAATGACGGAGTAAGTGACTTTTGCACGAACCTCTTTTATTAATTTTATTTTCGTTTCTTTATTCTTGGCACTCTGTATTCTCTGCGATCTCTGCGGTTCATAATTAGGAGAAAAAAATGAAAGACAGATGGCTGGGTGCCAGCGGATTGGTTCTCAATGAACCCCTGATCTTCGAGAAAGGGGCCAAAGGACGCAAGGCCTATTCTCTGCCCAGGCTGGATGTGGACAAAGTGAGCCCGGCGAAGGTTTGGCCGCAGAAATTCGTCCGGAAAGAGCTGGAAGGATTCCCGGAGATGAGCGAGGTAGACGTGGTCCGCCATTTCACCCGCCTTTCCCAATGGAACTATGGCGTGGAC
>JAPLIW010000353.1 GCA_026388915.1 Deltaproteobacteria bacterium | reverse complement strand
CGGGTTGGTCCCCCACCACCATCCTTTGTAGGCGGGGAAGTTTGCAAAGGAAGGATTCCAGAACAGGATTCCCAGGGCGATGCCGATCATGCCGAGGAAGACGACCCAGAACCCTAAGTAGTTAATGGGCTGGGCCCATCGCCAGATGGGGAGGACCGCCCCGAAGTAGCAGAAGACCAGGACGGCAAGGATCCAGATGAACTGGGCCTGGTTGATGACCCCGAAGATAATCGGGGGTTTATCGCCGCCGCTGATCGCTTTAAAGAAACCGGTCACCGAGGGAAGGCTGGTCAGATAGAAGATCCCGAAGAAGGTGATAACCACGGTCACCAACGTGGTGGTCACGATGGACTGCTTCCATTTGTAGATCATCTGACCGGCCAGAAGGCCCATCAGGACCCAGATGATGATTCCCAGGGGGCCCGTCGGGATGGTGAGGTTAGAGGCAATCATCAAAGCGAAGGCGCCGAAGCTGAGCATGAGGTTGAA
Source organism: Deltaproteobacteria bacterium (assembly GCA_026388915.1). Taxonomy (GTDB): domain Bacteria; phylum Desulfobacterota; class SM23-61; order SM23-61; family SM23-61; genus SM23-61. The sequence goes on along the minus strand of JAPLIW010000353.1, from coordinate 1,805 downwards.
ATAGATGAAGATGCTGATCAATGTCCGGGCCCGCGGAGAGATCAGGGTGTAACTCATCCCTCCCAGGCTCATTCCTTCCCTGCGGACACCCACCATGGTGGAGGTGTAGTCATGGACCCACCCGAGTAAAGCCACCCCCAGCATCAGGTAGAGCATGGCCGGCAGCCAGCCCCAGTTCGAGGCAAATATGGCCCCGGCTACGGGTCCTATGCCGCAAATCGATTTGTATTGGAAACCAAAGAGGACGTTTTTGTTGGCCGGCATGAACTCCACCCCGTCCATGTACATCACGGCGGGAGTCGCTTTTTTGTTGTCGGCTATGACAATTTTCCGGTCCACGTATTTTGCGTAAAATTTGTAGACCAGCACAATCCAGACGATGCCTAAGATCAAAGCATATAACGATGTCATCTTTCTCCCTCCTATACGTTAAATCTGGGGACTTTTTCTTGCTCTCCTTCAGCGGCAACCAGGAGAGACTCGAGCCATTCCGGTGATCTAACTTCCCGGTATCAGGGAGATTTTCTTACCCCGCATCACCTCCTTCAGGGGAATTTTGCGGCTTGCATGGGTGATTTTTGGCCTATACTTGACATAAATGTAAAAGGATGTCAACATTATTTTTATTTTTCGCCGGGATTCCATGATCTAGATCACCTCAGCCGGAAAAGGCGGGGGTGGAAGATTTGCCTGAATAACCAGAGGAGAAGGCATTTTTTTTGTTTGACAATCCTTTTAGGGAGAATATAATAGCAGGCGACAGGAAGGGAAATTGTAAGTCCGTTTGATTCCACCATGAGGAGAAGGGCTATGGCTAAAGAAGAAAAAAAGGAAGAAGAGAAAAAAGGTTTTTTGGGAAGATTTGGGAAAGCGGCCAAAGAGATGATTTATGGGATGGCCGCCCATGACACCGCCCGGTTTGCCCTGAAAACCCGGGGAAGCATGGAGCATCTCTTTATCCTGATCACCATGGGCGACCTGCTGGGGGTGCCGATTCTGCCTCCTTATTATTCCCTGCGGATTCTGCCTTACGTGGTCCCGCAGATCTCCACCTGGAAACGCAGGATGCTCCGCGAGCGCGACCTGACGGACGCCCTGGCCTGAGAAATCAGTGGGACATTCCGGTTCTGCCGGCCAGAGTTCCATAATCGTGGAAAAACGCTATGCGCTATGCCCTATGCGCTATGCCTAGACCTAAAGGAGGTGTGCCATTCCACTCGCAGATATTTTCGAAAAGTTTCCGGACCGGCGGTACATCATGTTTGGAGGAAAGGGGGGACTAGGGAAGACCACCTTTTCCGCGGCTGCCGCCTATTACCTGGCCAAGAAGGGTCATAAGGTTTTGGTCTTTTCCGTGGACCCGCAGGCGTCCCTGAGCGACATCTTCAAACGAGATATCTTCGGCAAGGGGCCCATCGAGATCATGCCCAATCTTTTCGCCCAGGAGATCGACGCGGACCGGCGGATCAAGGAATACCAGGATGAGATCCGCAAGAAGATCTTGGACATGTACGGGCTTCCGAAAGTCCCCGAGGAGATCGAAGGCTACATCCAGGCCGCGGCGGCCGAGCCGGCCATGGAGGAGAGCGCCATCTTCGACGAGGTAGTGGACATCGTGGTCAAGGGCGGTTATGACTACTACATCTACGATCTGGTCCCCCTGGGACATGCCCTCTACTACCTCTCCATGGCCTCGGTGTATGACGCCTGGATCGATAAAATTACCCACCTCCGGGGGGAGATGGCCGAGTACGATAAGGTAGCGGCCATCGTGAAGAGGGAGGAAACGGAGGAGGACAAGATCC
>JAPLIW010000640.1 GCA_026388915.1 Deltaproteobacteria bacterium | reverse complement strand
AAGCCGCTGAAGGCCTCCACGACCCCGATGACCAGCCCCCCGAAAAGAGCCCCGGTGATATTCCCCATGCCCCCCAGGACGACGACCACGAAGGCGGTGAGGACAAAGTGAAGCCCCACGGTAGGGAAGGCATAGTAGATGGGCATGAGCAGGGCTCCCGCAACCCCCACGCAGGCCGAGCCCAACCCGAAGGTGAAGATGTACACCCGGTTGATGTTCACCCCCATGAGCTTGGCCCCGGTGATATCCTGGGAGGTGGCGCGGATGGCCCGGCCGAGATAGGTATGCTTCAGGAAGAGAAAGAGGAGAACGGTGATGCCGATGGCCACCAGGAAGGAGATCAGCCGGGGATAGCTGACCACCAGGTCGCTGAAGGTCAAAGTGGATGACATGTAAGGGGTCTTGACCATCCGATAATCGGCTTTCCAGAAGAACAGGGCGGCATTGGCCATGATGGTGGACAGGCCCACGGTGGCGAAGATCTGGGTGTAATGCTCCGCCTGGATCAGGTGCTGGATCAGGTACTTCTGAGTGACGACCCCGATGAGAAAGAGGGCGGGGGTTACTATCAAAATGGAAACATAGGGGTCAATCTGGAAATAATGGAAGACCCAGAAGGTGAGGTACATGGCGAGCATGAGGAATTCGCCGTGGGCGAAATTGACCACGTTCATGACCCCGAAAATCAGGGTGAGGCCGATGCTCACCAGGGCGTAAATCCCCCCCATGAGGAGCCCGCTGATGAGGGATTGTCCGATGATGATCAACATAGGCTTGTTCTCTTAAAGATACTTTTTCCCGGACGAAGATAAAATATTGCCCTTTTTGAGGAGGGGCACGCTGCAGCGTGCCCCTACAACCCGCAAATTTAAACCCGAAACCCGAAATTCGTAACCCGGAAAACCTTATTTTTTCTTCCGTTCCGCCCAGGTGGGCAGGGGGAAGATCATTTTGGCGATGGCCGCCTTTTCGGGCCATACCGTGGGCATCTGCTGGTTCTGCCATTGGGCGACGGGGGTAATGGCCCTCAGGTTCTGCCCGGTCTTGGGATCAAACTTCACTCCTCCCCCGGTCTCCGTTCCCTCGGGAGGAATATCGATGGACAGGGCCCCTTTGCGGACCGCTTCGGGTTCGACGGCCCCTCCCTTCTGGATAGCCTGGAAGAGTACCTTGGTCCCCATGTAATTCATCAACGGGTAGGGGCCGTCGGCCTCCCTTCCGAGGAGCTTGATGTGAAGGGCGGCGAATTCTTTTACTCCTTTGGCGAATTTCGGGTTCACATCCATGGAGGTGAATCCCACAAGGCCTACCCCCTCCACATCATCACCGAGCGCTTTGCCGAAGTCCTTCAGCCCCGAACCTCCGGTGGTGAGGGCGATTTTATAGTCAAAACCCAGTTCTTTGGACTGGCGGACGAAAAGGACCTGGTCGGTAAAGTACCCGGGGTAGAGCAGGAAATCCGGTTTGGCCGCTTTCAGGCGGAGGATGACCGGGGTCAGGTCGGTGGACTTGGCGTTGTAGGGGATGTTGGCCACTACGATCATCCCGTATTTCTTGGCGGCTTCATATCCGTATTTCGCCTGGGTGGTTCCAAACAGGGAATCTTCGAAGACCAGGCCCAATTTGACCTGATCGGGCTTCTTTCCCATTTTCGGGGCCAGGTATTCGGACATGCACTTCAGAGCCGAGTAGCTGTAGGTGGAAGCCGCCGGACAGGTGCGGAAAACGTATTTGAAACCTCGGGCGGTGATGTCGTCGGAAATGGCCCCCAGTTCCCAGTACACCACGCCATATTTGTCGGCCACGTTCGTGGCCGTGTAGGAGAGGGAGCTGGAATAAGTCCCCATGATGATCTTCACCTTGTCCACGGTGCAGAGCTTTTCGGCCATGGCCGCCGCTGCTTTGGCATCGGGCGCATCGACGATGATGAACTCCACCTTCTTGCCGAGAACCCCTCCCTTCGAATTTACCTCCAGCCTGGCCACTTCAGAGCCTTCCAGGCTGTACTTTCCCAGCAGCGCCATGGGGCCGCTCAGCGGCTGGATCACCCCGATCTTGATGTCCTGAGCGCCGGCCGGTCCGGCCAACAGGAAAAGGAAAATACCGGCTAATAAACCAACCTTTGTCACCCAACTGTTTTTCATCTTGCACCCTCCTTATTCTTGGTTGTTAAGAAAGCCTTCAACCTTGAGGCACTTAAATACACACAAGCGCACTTATTAATGAGACCATAATCATCCAGACATCGAGTTCATCTTTTGATCCTCCTGGATTCCGGCTTCCGCCGGAATGACAGAAAAGAACCATCCGTTTCTTATATTCGTCTCTCCGGCGAAAGCCGGAGTCCAGTTCAAGTTTTTTAAAAGGAAAGATCCTCAAACCAATGACGTTTATACTACAATGAACTCATTAGGAAGACGCTTTTTTCACTTGCATCTCTGCCGCAGTTAGCTCTGTTCTTCCCGGAAAACATATTCCTTTCCCAAGTAGGCTTCGATGACCTTCTTATCCTTAGCGACTTCATGCGGAGGCCCCTCGGAGATCTTTTCGCCGTAATGGATGATGGCGATCCGGTCGGAGAGGTTCATGATGACCTGCATGACGTGTTCGATGAGAAAAATGGTGATCCCCTTCTCGCGAATTTTCCGGATGAGCAGGAGGGCTTCTTCCACTTCCGCGGGATTCAGCCCGGCCATGGCCTCGTCCAGCAGGAGGAGCTTTGGTTTGGTGGCCAGGGCCTTGGCGATCTCCAGCCGCTTGCGGTCCGCCAGCGTGAGGGCGCCCCCCAGATGGTCCTTTTTCCCCGCCAGGCCCACAAAGGATAGAATCTCCAGAGCCGACTCCTGGGCTTCTTTCACCCCCTTCATCCGGGGAAGGGCCGCGACCGTCACGTTGTAGAGAACATCATGCTTGGCGAAGGTCTTCACGGTCTGGAACGTCCTCCCGATGCCCAGGCGGCAGCACTCATAGGGGGGGCGGTTGGTGATCTTCTGGTTCTGAAAGAGAACCTCCCCGCTGTCCACGGGATAGAAGCCCGAGACCAGGTTGAAGAGGGTTGTTTTGCCGGCCCCGTTGGGCCCGATCAATCCCATGATTTCGCCCTGGTTGATCTGGAGGCTCACATCGTGAATGGCGGTGAGCCCGCCGAAACGTTTGGTGACCGATTGAATGTCCAATAAGGCCATAACCTTTAACCCATCCTAATCAAAATTCGAAATCCGAATATCGAAATCCGAAACCCGTGGAGCTTTCTGGAAAAGTCATTCCCTCCGTCATTCCTGGCGAAACTTGTCCCGGCAGGTTTTAAGCCGGGAGCCGGGATCCAGAATTGTTAGAAAATCCTGGATTCCGGGTCACCCCCGGCCTTCGCCGGGGTTGCCCGGAATGACGACTTCCTCTTTTCTCCAAGGGTTTTTCAAGAGGTCCGTGTTTGGGAGATTTGAATTTTGAATTTGTTTCGAAATTCGTGCTTCGAAATTCGAATTTTTGGTTAAACCATTTGCGAAGGAAAGGCACTGTTCCTTCACTCCCCCATTGAGACGGAGTCTATAAAGCGTCCCATCCACACCAATCAATGACAAACTTGGCGAGTACCCGGGTGACGGTCTGGATCGAGTCGATCTCCACGTATTCATCCGGCCCATGGAACCGGTCTCCTTTGGGGCCGAATACAAATCCGGGAGTCCCGAAGTAGGGACCGAAGCGGGTGTCCAGGCCTCCGGTGAATCCCCTGATATCTGGCGCCTTTCCCAGGACCGGCGCCGCCGATTTCAAGAAGGCCTGAACAAAGGGATGTTTTTCGTCCTGCACCCAGGGTTCCGTGTGCCAGCCGTACCATTCCACAGCAGGGGGGTGTTCCCTCAGCCAGGGATCGCCCTGGGCCACCCGGGCGATGATTTCCTCTACTTCTTTCTTTACGTCCTTCCCTTTTTCTCCGGGGATAAACCCGATCCTGCATTCCATCGTGGCCATGCCCGCCACCGAAGAGGCCCAGTCTCCGGCATGGTACGTGCCGATGTTCAGGTTGCAGGAACGGCCGCCGCTGGCCTTTTCCAGCAGGGGGTAGGGGTGTTCTTTGGCCCGCTTTTCGTCGAGGGCGAGGAGGGCATCGTGGATCTTGTTCATCTTCCCGATGGCGTTCACCCCGGTGTGGGAAAGGGCGGCATGGGCGGTTTTGCCCACTACTCTGACGCGGAAGTAGAGGATGCCGTTGTGTTGAACCCACAACTTTTCGGAAGAGGGCTCCGGGATGAACATGCCGTCGGCCTTGTATCCGCGGGAAAAGCAGGCCAGGGCTCCTCCTCCTCCTCCGGCCTCCTCTTCCACGACACTTTCCCAGATCAATTTTCCCTTGGGCTTGAAGCCGCTCTTGAGGATGGCCTTGAGGGCGAATAGGTTGGCGATCAACCCACCTTTCATGTCCAAGGCCCCGCGGCCGTACAGCTTTCCATCCCGGATTTCCCCTCCCCATGGATCGAAGGTCCACCGGTCGACGGGTTCGGGGGAGACCACGTCCACGTGACCGTTGATGATCAGCGACCTTGCCTGGGGAGAGCCTTCCAGAATGCCCACCACATTGGGGCGGTTTTCAAAGGAGTAGGGGACCTGGATGAACGTTTCGTGGTCCTTCACCTCTTCCAGCTTGGCCTCAAAGGTGTCCACCTTCAGGCCCATTTCTTTGAGCTTGCCCTCGATAAACTTTTGGGCCGCCAGTTCTTTCCCCACCAGGCTCGGAATCCGGACCAGCTGCCGGGCGGTGGAGACCATCTCCTCCTTTTCCCGGTCGATTTCCTCGAAGATCTTCTTGATTACCTTTTCAGAATCCAGGTTTTTCATTGTTTTCCCTTCATCGGGCGGCAGGCAATCGGCAACAGGTTCTTACAACCCCATTGCCTTTTCTTCTTCGGTGATCACCTGATCCAGGATTTTGAGGGCCCAGTCGATTTCTTCTTCCCGGATGATCAGCGGGGGGGCAAACTCCAAGGCCGGCCCCATGAATTTAATGATCAACCCCTTCTCTTTGGCCCGGGTGACCAGGCTGGTCAGCCGGTCCGTGGAGAAGGGGGCCCGGGTCTTCTTGTCCACGGTGAAGTCAACGGCGGTCCACAGGCCCGTACCCCTCACTTCTCCCACGGTGGGGTGGCGGGTCAGGGTTTTCAGGCCATCCAGAAAGTAAATTCCCATGGCCTTGGCGTTTTGGACCAGATTCTCCTTTTTCATGATCTCGATGTTCTTCAAGGCCGCCGCGCAGGAGACGGGGTGGTTTCCGTAGGTGTGAAGGTGCTGGAAGATGTCGATGGGTTTGACCACCTCTTCGGTGCAGCCCACTGCTCCCAGGGGCACATACCCGCTGGTGATTCCCTTGGCCATGGTTATGATGTCCGGCTGGATGCCGAAATGCTGGACCCCGAACCACTCCCCGGTCCGTCCGAACCCGCAGATGACCTCGTCGATGATCAGAAGAATTCCGTGCTTGTGGCAGACCTCCCGGATGATCTTCCAGTACTCGGGGGGAGGCGCGTAGGCTCCGAATCCTTGCTGGATGGGCTCCCCGATGAAGGCGGAAATCTGCGTCGGGTCTTCGAACTCGATGATCCGCTCTACGTCCCTGGCGCAGGCCATATCGCAGGCGGGATAGGTCAGGTGGAGGGGACAGCGGTAGCAGTAAGGAGATTCCACGAAGATCGTTCCCGGCGCCAGGGGCTCCATGATCTGCCGCATGGGCATCACCGTGCCCAGTACGCGCAGGGCTCCGCCGGTGACTCCATGATAGGCTCCCCGCCGGGAGATGACCTTGTACCGCTTGTGCTCCCCCTTGAAAGCGTGATAATGGCGGGCCAGCTTGATGGCCGTCTCCACCGCCTCCGAGCCGTCGCAGACGAAGGTGAAATAGCCGATCTTCCCCGGGGCGATCTCTTTTAAGACCTCGGCCAGTTGGATGGCGGGGAGGTTGGTGAACTGCATGGGAGTGAAATAGGACATCTGGCAGATCTGGTCATAGACCGCCTGAGCGATTTCCTTGCGGCCGTATCCCACATGGACCGGCCGGGTCACCCCCGAGACCAGGTCGAGATAACGCTTCCCCTCCTGGTCGGTCACATAGATTCCTTCTCCCTTGGTCAGGACGGTAATCCCTTTCCGGATCTGGTCTTTGGAGGTACGTTGCAGAATGAGGGACTTCAGGTTCATCTTTGAATTCTCCTCCGGGGAATGGAATAGAAGGTTTGTCTCCTTAAGCCTCAGCTTGGCGTAGCCGCAACCCAGAAAATGGGTTCCGCCCCAGACCAAGCGCCATCCAGAAATCCCCCCTCGCCCCCCTTTAAAAAAGGGGGGTTGGGGGGATTTCAGAGATTCCTTGGCTAAAGAGATTTTTCTTTACAAAATTCGATGGTCTCGTAAAAAATCGTCACTCCGGTGAAAACCGGAGTGCAGAAAACCTATAACTGCTGGAAAGCACTGGATTCCGGCTTTCGCCGGAATGACGGAAAAACCTACTTTTTGATTTCTTATGAGTTCATCAAATCTAGAGAGTCAGCACGTTAATAGTACAGATCTAATGATATAGATTCATACGAAACGCCGGCATGAAGAATTCAGGGGAAACATCCGCGCTCAAGTCCCAGGTTATGGGCCCCAGAGGGAAAGCAGAACCTCAAACCTGGAACTTGCAGCGAGTCATCCACCCGCTTCCGGCGGGGGCGCGGCGATGAGGGTTTCCGTATAGCCCACCCCTTCGATCTCCCGGATCTTGGCCACCAGCTTCCCGGCAGCATCGATGTCCAGGGCGCGGATCATCAACACCAGGTCATAGCGCCCGAAAACCGGGACGATGTTGGCCACCCCCTCCATGTTCTTCAATTTCCAGTACACCTCTTTGCTCCTCTGGGGAGCGGTCCGGATCAATACGCCGGCAACCATTTTGACCCCTCCTGTCGCGGGTTACGGTTTGAGAATCGCCTTGACCCCTTGCCTGGACATGACGAAGGCAAAGGCTTTTTCGTACTCTGTCAGGGGAAAGGTATGCGGGGTGAACAACTCAAGGTCCACCTTCTTCTTAGCGATCAAATCCAGGGCTTGGTCGAATTCTTTGTAGTTGTAACAGATAGAACCGAAGACCTTCAGCTCGTTGCGGATGACCGGCTCCATGTTGATCTGGACTTGCTTGTGGACCGTCATGGCCACGATGGAGCCGTGTTTCTTGGTGGAGAAAAAGGCGTCCTCCAGGGCTTTCCCGGAACCCGTGGCCTCGAAGGCGAAGTCCGCCCCGCCGTCGGTTTTATCCAGGATGAATTTCACCGGCTCATCCTGATTCACATTCACCACATGGTCAGCACCGAATTGTCGGGCCAGGGACAAACGATCCTCCCGCGTCCCGGTCACGACGACTCTGGCCCTCAACACCCGCTTGGCGATCTGGACGGCCAATAGGCCGATGGTTCCGGGCCCCAGCACGCAGACCCAGGAATCCTTCTGGATGCTAACCATCTCCAGCCCCCGAATGGAGCAGGCCAGGGGGTCGGCCAGGGTCGCCTCCTCGAAAGAAACATGTTCTGGGATTCGGTGCACGTTTCGGGCGGGGACGGAGACGTATTCCGCCATCCCTCCATCGATGGTGACTCCCACCTCTTCCAGCTTGTCGCAGAGGTTGAAGTACCCCTTGCGGCAGTACCGGCAGATGGCGCACCCGATGCAGATGGAGGTGGCGACCCGGTCTCCCTTCTTAAAGCTGTGGACCTTCTCTCCGAAATCCGCGACTTCTCCCGACAGTTCATGACCGATGACGATCTTCTTCCTGCCCGGGGTGACCTCGTTGAAGATCCGCACATCGCTTCCGCAGATACCCACGGCTTTCACCCGGATGAGGACTTCGTAAGGGCTGAATTCCGGCTGGGAAACCTCCTGCAGGGAGACGCCTTTTCGGGAAAAGTCTTTGACTACCGCCAGCATGGTGTTTTCCTTGCTTCCAGTCATCCGGGGAGGGTTCGAAGTCCAACGAAGAAGTACAATTCCCCCCGATGTTGCCTATTCAGATCCTAAAGTCTCCGGGAAAAGCATCCAGGGACGATTTGGTGAAAGGCTGGTTTTCAGGAGTGGATCGGAACGCGGATCAATCGTGCGGGTCGCCTCGGCTGCATCCGTGAACCCATCCCCATCAAACTCCCCATTGTATTCTACGATATGGATTATTATATTGACAACCGAAAGTCAAGCCGAAAGATCAAAAATGCGAAATTCGGAATGCGGAATGCGGAATGAAAAGGCATGTTGCCCAAGGCGAGAGCACATCGCCTCTTGATCAAATGTCGCATTCTTGGAATAATGACGACATGAAAGGCATTCAGAGCGAGGGAGGAGATCAGATTCATGAAAGTCAAATTCATGGGGGCGGCGAGGACGGTCACCGGGTCCTGTTACATCCTGGAAACCCAGGGACACCGGTTTGCCGTCGACTGCGGGATGCACCAGGGGATGGGGGAGATCGAAAAACGAAACTGGGACACGGACGCCTATGAGCCGCAGCGGATTGAATTTTTCCTTATCACCCATGCCCATATCGACCACTCCGGTCTTCTGCCCTTGATGGCCAAAAAGGGGTTTCGGGGAAAGATCTACACCACCCCGCCCACCAGGGATTTGCTCGAGATCATGCTCCTCGACAGCGCCCACATCCAGGAGACCGAAGCCCAGTGGAAGAGCAAGAGGCGCCTCCGCCACGGGGATGACCACCTTCAGCCGCTTTACACGCAGAAGGATGCTCAAGAAGTCTTTTCCCTTTTTGAGGAGAAGAAATACAACGAGTCCTTCGAACCTTTCCCGGGGCTACGAGTGAATTTCCAGGATGCGGGCCACATCCTGGGGGCCTCGGCCATTGAGCTCTGGGCGGAAGAAAATGGGAAAGCGAGCAAGATCGTTTTTTCCGGGGACATTGGACGCCCCGCTCAGCTCCTGGTGGAAGACCCGAGCCAAATACGGCTGGCGGACTACCTTTTCCTGGAATCGACCTACGGGGACCGGGACCATAAAGATGAAGCCCAGAGCCTGAATGAACTCGCCGAAGCCATCGCTTTCAGCTAT
>JAPLIW010000775.1 GCA_026388915.1 Deltaproteobacteria bacterium | reverse complement strand
CCGAAATCCTTGACCTTGAACTGGTAGAGAGCTTCCGGATGGAGTTCTTCGAAGTACACCTTTTCCACTTCCACGATCTGTTTCGTTTCCACGGCCGCGGCACCGCCCACGATCGCCAGGTAAACCCCGCCGAATTTCTTCATCGCCTCCAGGCTGCCCTGGTACTGGCCGCCCTTGCCGATGATGGCCCGCGCTCCATATTTTTCCATCAGGCCGGGAGTGAAGCGGTCCATCCGTCCGCTCGTCGTGGTGCCGACGCAAATCGGCTCCCAGTGGTCTTCCGCCATTTTCAAGCTAGGAGCAGTATGGAGAAGGACAGCCCCTTGCAAGGAAACGGGAGGATCATTCTTTTTGTCAAAAATATGAATCAGGGTGAGGTCCCGGATCCCGAAGATGGTCCCGTTGAGGATCACCGTATCGCGGACTTTCAGCTTCCTCACCGCTTCTTCCGTCAGGGGAGTGTTCAACGTATAGGTGGCCATCTTGATCTCCTTTTTCTTCGTTGCTCGTTGTTGGTTGCGCGTTCCTGGTTACGGCTTAGAAAATCGATACTGGATTCTGGATTCTGGATGCTGGATGCTGGATAAAACACACTGCCCGTTGCTCGTTGCTGGTTACTGGTCACTCGTTATTCGTTCCTGACTATCCCTTATTGTTTTTGGTTTCGACCTATGAGCTATCAGCTATGAGCTATGAGCCTTTTTTTCTCTTTGCTCCCTGCTTCTAAAATCCGTACTCCACCCTTCCGTCTGCGTAGATCTTGGCCCGGGCGCGGCGGGCCGGCCAGCACTGGGTGTTCACGGCCACCGGGTTCTGGGTGATATGGGTGTGGGCCCACTCGATGTGCACCGCCAGGGTGGTCACGTCACCGCCCAGCCCCATGGGACCGACTCCCAGGGAATTGATGGCTTCGTAGAGTTCATCTTCCATCTTGGCAAAATAGGGATCGTGGTTGTGGGATCCCACGGGGCGGGCGATGGCCTCTTTGGCCAGTTTGCTGACCAGGTCCGCGGTTCCCCCGATCCCCACCCCGATGACCCCGGGAGGGCAGGGGTTGGAGCCCGACTGGAGAACGGTGTCGACGACGAACTTCTTGATGACCGCCACGCCGTCGGCAGGGATGAACATTTTCATGGCGCTCATGTTCTCCGAGCCGGAGCCCTTGGGAATCATGAGCAGGTCCAGGCAGTCGCTTTCCGCCACAAAGTCCCAGTAGATAATGGGCAGTCCCTCCCCCACGCTGGTCTGCGGGTTGAGCCGGGTGACCGGGTGGGTGGAGCTGCCGCGGAAAGGATGTTCCACCGTGGCCCGCTTGGCCCCTTCTTTCAGGGCTGCGGCCACCCGTGCTCCGTCTACCGGAAACTTCGATCCCACTTTCACCATGTAAATGGGAAGCCCCGTGTCCTGGCAGATGAGCATGTTGTCCCGGTCAGCAACCTCCACGTTGGCTTGGATGATATTAAACATCTCCTTGGCGGTAGGGTTGGTTTCCTTCTCATAGGCCTTCTTCAGGGCCACCCGCACATCGGGCGGCAGAATTTTCAGAGCTCGGATGTAAAGCTCTTTGGCCGTGTCCTCGACCAGCTGGTAGCTGAACTGTGTCATTCTCTTTCCTCCTTGATCCTGGAAGAGGGTTTTCCCCCGTTCTGGAAAAAATATTGAATGTTCTCCATCACCCCGTCCCGCACCCGTTGAAGGTGCTGCCTCATCCTCCGTTCCGCTTCCTCCGGGTTCTTCTGGCGCATGGCTTCGATGATCCGGCGATGATCGGCCAGGGAGGCTTTCATGCGGTCCGGAACCCCCCGGGTGGTGAGACGGAACATGCGAATATGGTCGAGAAGCAAAGATACGAGTTTCACAAGCCGGCGGGCGTCGGAGAGAAGAACGATGGTCTGATGAAATTTGATGTCCTCCCGGGAATAACGCTGGATGTCCTTCTCTTGGAAAGGTTCCTTAAAGCCTTCCACGCAGGCTTCCAGCTTCGCCAGGCTGCTCGGAGTGATCTTCTCCGCCGCCAGGCGGGCGGCCAACCCTTCCAGGTTCTCCCGGATGAGGAAAAGCTCGTACACGTCTTTTTCGGTGAATTGAATGACGAAGGCCCCCCGCTGGGGAAAGATCTCCACCAGCCCTTCCTTCTCCAGCCGGTTGATGGCCTCCCGGATGGGAGTCCGGCTGATCCCCAGGGCTTTGGCCAGCTCCCCTTCGTTCAGCTTTTTCCCGGGGCCGATCTGTCCTTCCAGGATGATCCGTCTCAGCTCCTGGTAGGCCTGGCTTCCGAGAGAAAGGTTGGAGGATTGGATCTTCTGCATAGGGCCTCAGAATCAGCGAGCCTTATTTTTGTATAATTTATACATTATGCATTTTAGAGTGTCAAGATTTTTTTGCTGAACGCGGCGGAAAGAATTGATCAGGGATCATTGACCCTTAACCATTGTTCATTTACCATTGGCCGATGAATAATGATCAAGGGCAAATGGAGCTACTTTCTCCTTTGACATTCCCTACCTTTATCTGTTATCTGTGCTTTCTGTGTAATCTGCGTAATCTGCGGATAAACTGTTCTGATTTTTTCCTCCCGCGGAAACGGCTATGGATGAAAAATTTTCCTTCCACCCCATTACCCAGCCCGGTGAGCTTCAGGAGGCCTACCGGCTGCGGTTCCAGGTGTACTGCAGGGAATGCAACTTCATCAAAGAATCCGATTACCCGCAGGGGTTTGAGACCGATGGGTATGACGAATATTCGGCCCACTTCGGCGCCTTCGACCTTCAGGGGCGAATGGTCGGGGCGGTCAGGCTCATCCTTCCTCCCTCCCCGCGTTTCCCCATCGAAGAGCACTGCCCTCCCCTGGAGATCGACCGGAACCTCATCTCCCGGCAAAGCTGCGCGGAAGTCTCCCGTTTGACCATCAGCAAGCTTTACCGGAGAAGAGCCCAGGACGGCCTGTACTACGAGCCGCGGGTGGAGGATAAGAGGGTGGAAGATCGGGGATCCTCTTTCCTGCGGAGAGTCCGTCCCATGGCCTTCGGACTTTACCGGGCCATGTACCATGAATCGAAACGGGCCGGGATTCGGTATTGGTTGGCGTTAATGGAGAAGGGCCTCTGGAAGCTGCTTCATATTCACGGGTTTGTTTTCCGCCCCATCGGCCCGGAGGTTGAATTCTTGGGGCGGGTGAAACCTTACCTCGGCGATCTGCGGGATTTGGAAACTGGGGTTTTTGCCAAATTTCCTCAATTTTATGAATATTTCATGGTGGGCCTTGAGGTGGAGCTACGGCCTAAGCTTTGATGTTTCCTTCGGGGGTCTTCCAACGGTGAGAGAATATAGCGGGCTAGTCATGACCTCTGGCAGGCCGGAATCTTGAAAATACTTGGACCGCTCAAAGCGGATTCATCTTGGGAACATCTGAAGGTGGATGGCCCGCGCGCCAGGCCCGGGGGCAAGGGCCTTGTACGCAGAAATCATGAGGCGCCTTTGATTCCATGGAACGGGCGGGCTACCAAAATGCGGAATGCAGAATGCGGAATGTGGAATGGAAAACCCAATGATTTAAAATTTAAGTCCGACTTCCGAAATCCGCAATTCGAAATCCGAAATTCTATCGGCCGATGCTTTCTGCGTGCAAGGCCCTTATCCCCGGGCCACAACCCAGGCATCCCGGAAAGGTCAAACTTTATGAGTCCCCC
>JAPLIW010000769.1 GCA_026388915.1 Deltaproteobacteria bacterium | reverse complement strand
GTGGGACCCCCTCTTTCATTCGTTTAAATTCTCAAATCGTCAAAAAAAATTAAAGTTTTTCCTCCCCCGGCCCGATAACTAGATTGAATGTTGGCGAGCAGATTCCAAAAGAAGGGGGGGACACGATAGGGGCAGAAAAGCAGAGCGAAACGCGAAAGGGTTCTGAAGAGGCCCCTACCCAAATCTCTTCACACTAAAGGGCAAGGATGCCCAAACAAAAATTTCAAGGAGGAAAAACAGAATGTCTCTTCGAATCAACACCAATCTCGCAGCCCTTAACGCCCACCGGCAGTTAACCGAAACCGACGAAAGATTGAGAGTGACCATGGAGCGGCTGTCTTCCGGCTACCGAATCAACCGGTCCCAGGATGATGTCGCCGGCCTGTCGATTGCCAACAAGTTCAGGATGGAAGTCCGCGCCCTCCGGGCCGCCCAGCAGAACGTAGCCCAGGGCCAGTCCCTATTGCAGGTGGCTGAAGGGGGCACCAACAAGATCGAAACGATTGTTGAGCGTTTGAAAGAACTGGCGATCTCCGCTTCCTCCAGCAACGTGGACAGCGACGGCCGCAGCCGGATCAATGCCGAGGCTCAGGCGCTGATGTCGGAGATCGATCAGATCGCCAACGACACCAAGTACAGCGGAAATACATTGCTCGCGGGTGCCATCAACCTCACCTTCCAGGTCGGCTCCGGCAACGTGGCCGCGGAAGACCGGATTACCGTCACCACGAGCTCAGGCCTCCTGACCAGCAACCTGGGATTGGGCTCCCTCAGCCTGAACTCCATTGCCAGCGCCCAGTCTGCCCTGACCAGCCTTGATAGTGCCCTGGTCTCGGTAAACCTCGTCGTTGGTGAAATCGGAGCGGCCGCCAGCCGCCTCGAGTTTTCCGCCGGAAACCTGGCCATTTCCATCGAAAACCTGGATGCTTCCCATTCCACCATCCGGGATGCCGATATGGCTTATGAAATGACCAACCTGACCAGGGATCAGATCCTACTCCAGGCGGGTACGTCCATGCTTGCCCAGGCCAACCTCATGCCGCAGAGCGTTCTGGCCTTGCTGGGTAAGTAATAAGCCCAATAGCCGGGGAGGGGGGGTTTTCAACCTCCTTCCCCCGCTATCCTTGAAAGCAGAGGTAAAATGGAATGGAAATCTTAGGGATAAGAGAGAATCTACAGCGGGACCCGCCGCCGGCAGCCGTGCCCAAGGCTTTGGATAAGCTGGAACCGGCCAAGGAAGGGGAAAAACCGGTTTCCCCTCCCCCCGACCTCCCTAAAGTGAACGTCCAAGCCAATGAGGAGACCGCCAAAGCCCTGGCCGAACACATCAACACCTTCATGCGGAGCATGCGCTACAGTCTCCAATTTGAAATGGAGAAAGAGAACGGTCAGGTCATCATCAAGGTTTTGGACGGAGAGGGGAATTTAATCCGCCGGATTCCACCGGAAGCCATGACAGCGCTGTCCAATAGGATCGGGGACAGCATCGGCATGGTGGTGAACGAGACCCTGGAGTAGGGATTTCCTGCTTCGCATCTGCGAAGTCCCCTCCGG
>JAPLIW010000805.1 GCA_026388915.1 Deltaproteobacteria bacterium | reverse complement strand
AATATTGGGAAAATAAGATATCCAATGGTTTCCTTATTATTTCATTATCTTTGTGCCCTCTGCGTTCTCTGCGGCCTCTGCGAGAGACAATTATTTTTATTTTTTTCTTGTTCTTAAAGTTTCATCCGTGTTTATCCGCGTCCAAAAAAGTTCGGAGTTTGTAGGGGTGTGTTTGAAACCCGCCCGTACGGAGTTCGGAGTCAAAAACAATAAAGCCATGTTTTTAACTTTGATGATCTCGTAAAAAGTCGCAATTCCATAGAATTCGTCATTCCGGCGAAATCCGGAATCCAGTTATTTCAAGATGTTCTGGACCCCGGCTTTCGCCGGGGTGACGCTCCAAGAGACTTTTTACGAGATCATCAACTTTAGGCCCTTGCAACTTTAGGCCCTTTTTTATCTGTGTTTATCTGTGTTTATCTGTGTCCCATTAAGTCTTTTTATTCTATGATCCCATTTCTTTTTCTCTGTGTCCTCTGTGTCTCTGTGGTGCGGTTTTGCGTCCGGCATTCCGTATTTATATTATTATTTTTTCGAGGCTTTTTCCAGAAGTTCCTCGATGGTCGGGGGCAGAAGGGGAAGGGGGTCCAAGGGGCGTCCCTTGTGGCGCACCTCGAAGTGGAGATGCGGTCCGGTGGACCTTCCCGTGCTCCCCACCCCCCCGACCGACTGACCCTGACGTACGGCCTCACCCTCCCTGGCGATGATCACGTTGAGATGGCCATAGATGGTCGAGAACTCCTGATCATGCCGGAGGATCACCACTTTGCCGTAGCCCGTCCGGGTATGCCTGGCCAGAATCACCTCTCCGTCCATGGCCGCTTTCACCTCCTGATAGGACGGAGAACCGATATCCACCCCGCCGTGGGATCCCTTTCCTCGGGGCCCGAAAGGAGAGTTGATCTTCCCCTGGATGGGCCAGATGATGTCCAGCTCCTTCCCCCACCAGGGGGGCTTTTCCGAATCCTGCCGCTCCCTGCTGCCCTCAGCGGGCGGAGGAGGAGGCTCCCCGGCGTCTAGGGACTGCTCCAGTTTCTTCTTTTCCGATAGGGAAAGGGGAGCGTAGGGTTCCACCGGCAGAACAACTTTGGCCCCGGGAATAAACAGCTTCTGGCCCACTTTGACGGCGGACGGAGAAGAAAGTTTGTTGGCCTCCATCAGCTTGGCGATGGAAACTTTATAGGCCTGGCTGATCCGGTAGAGGGTGATTCCTTTGGTCACCGGGTGATATACCCCCTCCTTCTTCTTGGGGCTGGCCCCGTAGGCCGGAGCGGAAAAGAGAAAAAAAAGGGCGATCAGAAGAGCAAGAAGAGCTCCGGAGCGGATGATTCTGGAAAATCCTGGGACAATTCTCGCCATGGTTTGGTTTCTAAATTATCAGCGGAAGGACGGGATTGCAACCGCTAAAAGAAACTCCCTCCCGGGAAAGGTTCTTGTCTCCGGGAAGGACGGGATCATCGGAAACGCGGGCCCTAGATATCTCCCGGCTGATTTGACCCCTTTTGATTTACGGCGGACGGACGGATATTTTTCACTTGACTATTTTATCATTTGATTAAATAATACCCGGTGCCAATATGAAGATCCTCAAAAAATCGCCATCCCCGCTCGGGGGGGTAATTTCCGCCCAGAAAGGAGAGAGGAAATGAAGAAAAAAGTCTTGGTCATATGGGCGACGGTCATTTTTTCCTGTTTTTTTCTCAGCTCCTTTTCATCCGCCCAGGAGTTGTCCTCGGTCCAATCGGCAATTCAGAAAATGGGCGCCCAATGGGTCGCCGGTGAGACGTCGGTTTCCAAGCTCCCTTTGGGAGAGAAGAAGAAGAGAGTGGGTCTCATTCTCCCTACCTATGCCACCGAAGCGCCGGTGCTCCCTCCCCTAGCGCTCCCTTATGCCCTGCCGACCGCTTTGGATTGGAGGGAAAACGGGGGGAATTTCGTGACCGGAGTACGGGACCAGGGGGACTGCGGGAGCTGCTGGGCTTTTGCCGCCACGGCCGCCCTCGAATCAAACACCCTGATCTCCCAGAAGACCCCCAACGTCGACCTGAATCTTTCCGAACAGGTGGTGGTTTCCTGCAGCGGAGCAGGCAGTTGTGATGGTGGTTACGTAGATACGGTCTCGAATTTCATCCGGGATACGGGGGTCCCCGTAGAAGCCTGCTATCCCTATACGGCGACCGATGGAAATTGCGCCAAGGCCTGCGCCAACTGGCAGGCTTCGGCTTATGACATCCAGAGCTGGCAATATGTGGCCACCACATCTCCCACCGTGGAGGGAATCAAGAATGCCCTTTACAATTACGGCCCCCTCGTAACCACCATGGCGGTTTATGATGATTTCTTCTACTATACGAGCGGCGTATATTCCCATACTTCCGGCTATCTGGCGGGTTATCACGCCATTACCATCGTAGGCTATAACGATTCAGGCAGTTACTTTATCGTGAAAAACAGCTGGGGAACGGGATGGGGCGAAAGCGGTTATTTCCGAATCGCCTATAGCCAGCTGACCAATTCGGTCAATTTCGGGGATTACACCATTGCCTATATAGGAGCAACCCCCTCCTGCACCTATTCCACCAGCCTCCTCTTTCCTTACGCCGGGGGTACGACTACGGGAAGCATAAGGGTAACGGCCCAAAGTGGTTGCGCCTGGACCGCTTCCAGCAATGCCACCTGGATGTCCATTACCCCGGTAAACGGGACAGGTCCGGGAGTCGTCCAATTCTCCGTCTCCGCCAACTCCGCTTCCACGGAACGGACCGGCACTCTGACCATTGCCGGCCAGACCTACCAGGTAACCCAGGAAGGGAATGTAGTTTGCACCTATTCTATTAGTCCCACCAGCGCGTCTTTGGCTGCCTCCGGGGGTACGGGCAGCGTGAGTGTAACGGCCGCCGCCGGATGCGCCTGGACGGCGACCAGCAACATCACCTGGATAACGGTAACTTCCGGAAGCAGCGGGTCGGGAAACGGGACGGTCCAGTACACCGTGGCGGCCAATACCGCCTCGACCTCAAGGACGGGAACCATTACCATTGCCGGGAAGACCTTCACCGTGACCCAGGCCGGAGCAGGACCGAGCTGCAAGGGAAAATGCGGGGGCTACGCGAGCGGGTGCTGGTGCGACAGCTTGTGTACCTACTACGGGGATTGCTGCTCGGATTATAATACCTACTGCAAAAAATAGGGCCTTTCCCTTACCCGTCGAATACAACCTCATTGGGCTGGGACTCCATTCCCAGCCCAATTCTTTTATGCCCGCCCGATCCCTACGGTTATTAAAAATCGGTTGAACCTATCCTTTTCCAGCTGCTTTCCCTTAGCCTTAACCTTGACCTGAAAATATGCCTTGACAGCATCAATTTAACCCCCTACCATTTTCTTCAAATTCGGCCACCCCGGATCGATGATCCCAACCCGATTCCCCTGGAGGAGGAGATTCTTATGAGCAGCCTGGCAGACATCCGCGAGAGCATATACAAGGGAAGCAGCAAGGATTCGGTGAAGTACACCAAAATGGAGTTGGAAAGAGGAACCCCATGGGAGGAGATCCTGCAAAAAGCCATGCTTCCCGCCTTGAATCAGGTGGGGGATGAGTTTTCCAAAGGGACCGCCTTCCTGCCCGAATTGATCGCCGCCGGCCATGCCATGACCAAATCCGTGGAAGTCATCAAGGCCAGCGTGCCTTCCATGGGCCTGGGGGGCCAGGGGGTCTTCGTCATCGGGACGATCTTCGGGGACGTCCACGACATCGGCAAGAATATCGTGAAGATCTGCCTGGAGGGGGCCGGGTTCCGGGTCGTCGACCTCGGAACCGACGTACATCCCGAGACTTTTGCCCAGGCTTGCCGGGAGAACAAGGCCGACCTGGTAGGAATTTCGGCGCTTCTCAGCTCCACCATGCTGAATATCGAGCAGGCCATCAAGGCTGTCCGCAAGGAAAATCCAAAAACCAGGATCATGGTGGGGGGGGCTCCTCTGACGGAGGAATATGCCCGCAGACTCGGGGCCGACGGGTTTGCCCCCGATGCCTACCTCGCCGCCCAGAAAGCCAAAGAGCTTCTGGGAAAAAACTAGAAATATTTATGGGACACAGATGAACACGGATAAACACAGAAAAATGCCTAAAATTCGAAATGCCTAAAGTGCCTAAAATTTGAATTTCTCTTTTATCCGTGTTCATCCGTGTTTATCCGTGTCCCATTCAGTCTTTTTTCTTTGACTCTTTTTCTAATATTACTAATGAGGCCATAATTATCTGGACAGGAATTCCGTCTTTTCATCATCCTGGATTCCGGCTTTCGCCAGAATGACAACCAGGAACCATGCCTTTCTAATGTTCGTCACTCCGGCGAAAGCCGGAGTCCAGTTCGAGGTTTTCAAAAGGCAACGTCTTCCAATTAATGTTTAGACTATAATGGACTCCCTAGTAAAACCAAAAATTCGCCCTTTCTCTGCGGGCCCTGCGGGCTCTGCGAGAGATACGGTCTTTGTTATGATAGGAGGATTTTTATTTCCGAACAGACGTATTCGATCTGTTCCTCCGCGAGCTCGGGGAACATGGGGAGGGAGAGGAATTCGTTGGCGCACTTCTCGGCCGCGGGAAAGCTGCCCTTCCCCAGGCCCATGAACTTGTAGGCATCGGTCAGGTGGATGGGGATGGGGTAATGAATTCCGCAGCTGATCCCCTTTTCGCCCAGGGCGCTCATGAGTTTGTCCCGGTTCTGCACCCGGACGGCATAGATGTGGTAGATGTGCCGGGCATAGGGGGCTTCTTCGGGAACGACAATACCGCCGGTATTTTTCAGCAGTTTCGTATACAGAAGGGCGTTCTTCCTGCGGGCCTCGTTCCACGCCGAAAGGTGCTTGAGCTTGGCGCTGAGGATGGCCCCCTGGATCCCGTCCATGCGGTCGTTCCAGCCGATGAGGTCATGGTGGTACTTCTTGGACTGCCCGTGGTCCCGGACCATGCGCATCTTGGCCGCCATGACGGGATTGTTGGTTACCACCGCCCCCGCCTCCCCGTAGGCCCCCAGGTTCTTCCCCGGGTAGAAGCTGAAACAGCCGGCGTCGCCCAGGGAGCCGGCCTTCTTCTCCTTATACAGGGCCCCGTGGGCCTGGCAGGCATCTTCGATGACCGCAAGATTATACTTCTTGGCAATCTCCAAAATGGGGTCCATGTCGGCGGGTTGGCCAAACAAGTGAACCGGGATCACCGCCTTCGGCGTGCCATTGCGGAATGCGGATTGCGGATTGCGGATTGAAGAAGCGTTCCGAGTTTCGGGTTTCGGGTTTCGAGTTGCGGGGTTCTGCCCCCTGCCCCCTGACTGCTGACCGCTGACTGCCGACCGCCGACCGCTGGAAGTTGCGTCCTGACTCCTGACTCTTGATTCCTGGCTCCTTCGATTGCGGATTGCGGAATTCGGATTGCGGAATTTTAAATACTCTTCCAATTTATTCGGGTCGAGGGTGTAGGTGCTTGGGTCCACGTCCACGAAGGCCGGGGAGGCGCCGCAGAAGCTGATGGCCTCGGCCGTGGCGATGAAGGAGTTGGGGACGGTGATCACTTCGTCCCCCGGCCCGATGCCCAGGGCCAGGAGGCAGAGCCACAGCGCTTCGGTCCCGCTGCCCACGCCGATCCCCTCCTGGCAGCCGCAGAAGGCGGCGAACTCTTTTTCAAACCGGGCCACAAAGGGCCCGCCGGCAAAGGCCGTGGCGTCCAGGACCTCCTGGATGGCCGCGTGGATTTCGTCTTTCATGGATAAATACTGGGCTTTCAGGTCCAAAAAAGGTACTTTCATCTTTTCTCGCCCGCTTCGCTGGAGATCATGGAATTCTTAAAGACAACTACAATTTCTCTCGCCCGCTTCGCTAGAGTCGCAGAGCTCACAGAGAGAATCAAAATATTTGTAAAAATATAACCTAAAATTCAATAGGCTATCTTTTCGTATTTTTCTCTGCGAACCCTGCGGGCTCTGCGAGAGACAACGGCTTTTTTCCTCTCGCCCGCTTCGCTAGAGTCGCAGAGTTCGCAGAGGGAAAAACAACAACCCTTTCAGAATAAAAACCTAAATCCGCTTTTTTCTCTGTGTCCTCTGCGCCTCTGCGAGAGACAACGGCTTTTTTCCTCTCGCCCGCTTCGCTAGAGACGCAGAGATCACAGAGAATTGGTATATTAAAAGCAAAAAATAACTAAACCGATTCTGCCTTACGCTTCTGATTAATGATCCTGGTAATGCCGTCTTTTAGCAAGGCCTCATTGAAATTAATCAATAAGCCTAAGGGCTTGTTGGCCAGCCGAAGGTAAGTCAGGAGCTGCTTTTTGTGAACAGGTTGGATATTCTCCAAAGATTTCAACTCCACTATGATTGTATCTTCAATTAGCAAGTCCAACCTAAAGCCATCTTCGGCAATTTTCTTTCCTCGATAAAAAACAGGTAAAGGTACTTCAGATTTTACATCGAGATTCATTTCCCTTAATTCTACCAGCATGCAGGAGTTGTAGACGCTTTCTAAAAGTCCAGGGCCTAATTCGCTATGCACCTTGATTGCAGCTTCGATGACTTTAGAAGAAAGCAGGTTCAATTCAAGGTTCATTTATTTCTCGCCCGCTTCGCTAGAGACACAGAGCACACAGGGGGAGCACAATATTTCTAAAATACAAGCCCTGGGTCCTACGGGTTTCATTTTCGGGTCTTCTCTGCGAACTCTGCGGGCTCTGCGAGAGACAGCGGCTTTTTTCTCTCGCCCGCTTCGCTCGAGGCCGCAGAGTTCACAGGGAAAACCCAAATATTGGTCTAAATACAAAGCCAAGATATGAGGGATTATTAATTTACAGGTCTTCGCTGCGAACCCTGCGGGCTCTGCGAGAGACAACGGCATTTTCTCTCGCCCGCTTCGCTAGAGTCGCAGAGGCCACAGAGGGAAAAACAAAAGCGATTTCAGCATTAAACCCATAAATTCGTCTTTTCTCTGCGATCTCTGCGGGCTCTGCGAGAGACAACGGCTTTTTTCTCTCGCCCGCTTCGCTAGAGTCGCAGAGTACACAGAGGGGAAAACAACAACCTTTTTATTATTAAAGCCATAACTTCGCCTTTTCTCTGCGTTCTCTGCGCCTCTGCGAGAGACAATTCTTTATGGTTTGGACGCCTTTTTTCTCACCGATTTCTTTGGGCTCCGCGAGAAGCGGCGCAAAACCTTGGCCGGGTTGCCGGCCACGATGGCGTTGGGGGGGACGTTTTTGGTGACTACACTTCCAGCGCCCACAATCGCGTTCTCGCCGATGGTCACCCGGCTGAGAATGGTGGAATTGGAGCCGATGGAGGCCCCTTTTTTAACCAGGGTGGGCTCTACCTTCCAGTCTGCTTCGGTCTGGAGGTCGCCGAGGGGATTGGTGGCGCGGGGGAAGGGGTCATTGATGAAGGTAACGCCGTGGCCCACGAAGACGCTGTCTTCGATGGTGACGCCTTCGCAGATGAAGGTGTGGCTGGAGATCTTGCAGTTCTGGCCGACTTTCGCGTTCTTCTGGACCTCTACAAAGGCCCCGATCTTGGTGCCGTCGCCGATCGAGCACCCGTACAGGTTGATGAATTTGGAAAGCCTAACATTTTTGCCCAGTTTGACGTCTTCGGAAATGCATAGATACTTCACAGGTAGACGATTTCTCCTTTTTTCTTGAGCGACTTGTCCGCCGCCTCCAGCATCTTTACCACCCGAAGGCCGGACGCGCCGTCATTGATGCAGTTCTTCCCGTTGCTGACGCACTCCACAAAAGTCTCCGCCATGAGCTTCAGGGCTTCGATCTGCTCCAACCGGGGGGCCCACATGTCGCCGGAGCGGTAGCTCACCAGGAGCTTGTACACGCCGTTCCTGGATTTGATGTCCACCCCTTTGTCATAGACCTTGATCTTTTCGTCGGGGTCCAGGTCGTTCCAGACCAGCATCTTCTTCAGCCCCCCGATGAGGGTGGTCCGCACCTTGACCGGCGAGAGCCAGTTCACGCTGATGTGGGCGATGATGTTGTGGGGAAAGTACACGGTGATGTAGGAAATGTCCTCCATCCCCTTGTCGAAATGGGCTTCCCCCGTGGCCACCACCGCCGTGGGCTTTTCCTTGATCAGGTGGTCCATGATCGCCAGGTCGTGGGGCGCCAGGTCCCACACCACGTTCACGTCATGCTGGAAGAGACCCAGGTTGACCCTTGTGGAGTCGAAGTAGCACAGGTCTCCCACCGTGCCGTCATCCATCAGCTCCTTGATCTTCCGCACGGCCCCGGTGTAGAGGAAGGTGTGGTCCACCATGATCTTCAGCTTTTTCTTCTCGGCCAGATCGACCAGCTCTTCCGCCTCGGCCGTGGTGTAGGTGAAGGGTTTTTCCACCAGGATGTGCTTCCCCGCCTGGAGGGCCTTCCGGGCGAGATCGAAGTGGGTGAAGACCGGGGTCACAATGGCCACCACGTCCACTTCCTTGGATTGGATCAATTCATCGCAGTTGGCCGTCGCCCAGATATGGGGATAGGCTTTCTTGGCCTTGCGCAGGGAGGCTTCATTCATGTCGCTTACGGCTACGACTCTGGATCCGTCCAGACTGTTGAAGTTCCGGACGATATTGGGGCCCCAGTACCCATAGCCGATGACGCCCATCCGGATCATGATTTTCTCCTTGATTTCCTTATAATCTTCAGGACAGAAGCGGAGGTTGATCTAACTTTCATGCCGGTAACCCCTCTAGAAACCTAAAGAATTTATCTCTCGCCCGCTTCGCTAGAGACGCAGAGTACACAGAGGGTTAAAATGCCAACTATTTGACAAAGAAACAAAGACATTTTTCTCTCGCCCGCTTCGCTCGGGGCCGCAGAGCTCACAGAGAAAGAAAACTTTCTTCAAAATAAAAGACCAGGGTTTTACAGGTTTTCATATT
>JAPLIW010000751.1 GCA_026388915.1 Deltaproteobacteria bacterium | reverse complement strand
AAAGGGCGTTCTACCTTCGGCCGCTAAAATTCGCCTCATTTCCTGGAAAGAAAGCAATTTTTTCTTGACGATCTGTTTCCCCCTCTGCTAGCGTTTCTTAGGATTACCTGAATTTCTCCCCCCCATCGGATTGGACTCAAGAAAGGGAAAAGAAGTCATGACCGGAAGAGAAATTGCCCAGATGGCCTTCGAGTTGAAGAAGCCTCCCCGCCTTCCGGTGACCCTGATCGGCGGCGGAGCTTGGGCCGTCCAGCATGCCGGCAAGACCTTCGGCCAGATCAAGAATGACCCGAAGCAGATCGCCGATGCCTTCATCCGCTTTTTCAACCTCTTCCGGAACGACCTTATGTGGACCGGGTCCAACTTCCTGAACTATCCCGTTCATTTCTTGGGGTGCCCCATCAAGGATGACTCCGCAGACAGCCCCGCGCTGGCAGGGACGGTCATCCAAAGCCTGGACGAGATCGACCGGCTGAGCATCGAAAAAGTCCTTCAGAACCCAACCCTGCAGGCGATCATTCATTCTCACCACCGGGTGGCGGATGCCATCGGCAAGGAAACCATGATCGTACCCACCCAGTGGGCCCCCTTTACCCTCACGGCGCGGATTCTGGGGATGGAGCCTCTGTTGATCGCCACCATCCAGGAACCGGAAAAGCTCTCCCGGCTCATCCAGTTTTCCACCGAACTGACCTGGGCCATTCTGGAGCGCATCCTGGAACACCCGGATATTCCCGGGGCTAATTTCTCCGACCCGGTCGCTTCGGGGGACGTGGTATCTCCTCTTACTTTCCGCAAATTCTCCGCCCCGGCCATCAAAGAACTGGTAAACAGAGTCAAAGCGAAATAGAAATACAGTATGGTTCACATCTGCGGCAACACCACCCAGGTTCTGAAAGACGTCCTGGAGATCCGCCCGCACTGTTTCAGCCTGGAAAATAAAGTGGACCTCAAATCGGCCAGGGAGATCCTGGGCGGCAAAGTCTGCGTAGCCGGGAACGTCTCCCCCACCGGGGCCTTTCTGTCCGGAAACCCGGAGCAAGTGAGGGAAGAGGCCCAAGCCTGCCTGGCCGCCTGGGGCGATGATGGGGGATACATTCTGACGGTAGGCTGTGATTTCTCCAAAAATGTTCCTCTGGAAAACATGAAGGCCTTGATGTCTTTCCGGAAATAACCCAGCCCGGAATTGTCTTCATCGCCCGTTGGAATCGAGTCAACAACGGAATATGGAACCGGATCATCCGAAAAGCACCTTGAGCACTCTGCTCGGCGGATTGCTTCCTCTTTTTGTCCTCGCCCACTGCAGCCATCATTTGTTGACCGCCCTGACCATCCCCCTGTCGCCCATGATCCGGAGCGATTTCTCCCTTGACTACACCTACTCCGGCCTGGTGATTTCGGCTTTCAACCTGTCTTACGGAATCGGACAGTTGCCCGGAGGATGGCTGGCCGACCGGATCGGCCCTCGGATCATGATCACCCTGGGAATCTGCGGGGTCGCCGTGGCTGGCTTTTTTGTGGGCTTGTCCCACAGTTTCTGGATGATGATCGTTTTCCTGGCCCTGATGGGAGTCCTGGGGGGCGGGTATCATCCGGCGGCCCCGCCGATGATCTCCTCTTTCGTGGAACCCAGACATCGGGGACGGGCCCTGGGTCTCCATATGATTGGAGGGGGGGCCAGCTTTTTTCTCTCCCCCCTCGTTGCCACGGCCATAGCCGCCTACTGGGGCTGGAGGGGTTCGTTTATCGGTCTTGCCGTTCCCACCCTGGCATTTGGAATTTTCTTTCACCTTCTCTTGAAAAAACACGGGGCGGGAGGGCCCGTAGAACGGACCCAGACCCATCGCGCGTCCCAAACGATCCCCACACAGCGCCTGCTGCGTCCCCTGATCGTGTTTATCTTCCTGAGCACTTTCTCCGCGGCGGTCCTGTTTTCGGTCATGTCCTTCATCCCCCTTTTCCTGGTGGACAAAATCGGATTCAGCAAGGAGACGGCAGGTGCCTTCTATGCCATCATCTATTCTTCCGGACTGTGGGTCAGCCCGATCGGGGGGTACCTTTCCGACCGGTTCGGCTCGATCCCGGTGATCCTGATCGTCCTTTTACTGACCGGCCCGGTCATCTTTTTGCTCAACTTCGTATCCTCCTGGATGGGAATCGGAATCCTGCTCCTGGCGCTGGGGGTCATCATTTACGTGCGCATGCCGGTGTCCGAAGTCTATATTCTCTCCCATACTCCGGAGGGAAGGCGTTCCGCGGTCCTGGGAATTTACTTTTTCAGCAGCATGGAGGGGGGTGGAATTCTCACTCCGGTCATGGGCTATCTCATCGACCATCTGGGTTTTTTCGTGAGCTACACCCTGGCCGCATCGATTATCATTCTAACCACCTTGATCTGCGGGGTCCTTCTACGCGGTGATCTAAAACCCAAGCCGTAACCGCCAAAGCGGATCATCCTGGCTTTGGAATTTCTTCCTTGCCCTTCCATAGATGTTGTGGTATATGATTTAAAGCATACAATATCTTGTGTAAATGGTCATATAAAGGCTAAATATCCAAAACATCATACCCAGCCTTTCTGAATAAGGAGTGCCTGCCGAGATGGGAAACGATTGCGCTGCCGGGGTGAATCCTTGTCTTTCGAAAAACGCCGTTACCGTCCTGGAAAAGCGCTATTTGATCCGGGAAAACGGGAAAATGCTGGAAACTCCTGCCGAGATGTTCCGGCGGGTTGCCGAGGCCATTGCCTCGCCCGACAGCCAATTCCATCCCCAGGCCGAAACGGCCAGACTCGCCGATGAATTTTACCGGCTCATGGCCGGGCTCGAGTTCCTCCCCAACTCCCCCACGCTCATGAATGCCGGCCGGGAGCTGGGACAGCTTTCGGCCTGCTTCGTTCTGCCCGTCGGGGATTCTATGGATGACATCTTCGACGCGGTCAAATACACCGCCCTGATCCACAAATCCGGGGGAGGGACGGGTTTTTCCTTCTCCCGCATCCGTCCGGCCAACGACGTGGTCCGCACCACGAGCGGCGTTTCCAGCGGCCCCATCTCCTTCATGAAGGTCTTCGACATGGCCACAGAGACGATCAAGCAGGGAGGGACCCGGCGCGGCGCCAACATGGGCATCCTTCGGGTGGATCACCCCGATATCCTGAATTTCATCCAGTGCAAGACCGACCAGAACCATCTCACCAACTTCAACATCTCCGTGGGGCTCACCGAGGCTTTTATGGAAGCCGTGGAGAAGGGCGAGCCCTATTCTTTAATCAATCCCCGGAACGGGGAGGCCGCGGGATTTTTTGTCGCCCGTGAAGTCTTTGACCTGATCGTCAGCCAGGCCTGGCAGAACGGAGAACCGGGGATCGTCTTCCTGGACCGTCTCAACCGGGACAATCCAACTCCCCAGGCGGGGGTCATCGAATCCACCAATCCCTGCGGAGAGCAGCCTCTTCTGCCCTATGAATCCTGCAACCTGGGGTCCATCAACCTGGGGTTGATGGTGAAGGAGGGGCGGATCGACTGGGATCGGCTGAAGGAAGTCGTTCGCCTGGCCGTTCATTTTCTGGACAACGTGATCGAGCTGAACAAGTATCCCCTCCCCCAGATTGCCGAGATGACCCATGCCAACCGCAAGATCGGGCTGGGGGTGATGGGCTGGGCGGACATGCTGATCGCTCTGGGGATCCCCTACAAATCCGAGGAAGCCATCGCCCTGGCGGAAAAGGTCATGGGGGTTATCAACGGGGAAGGGCACGAGGCCTCCCGCATGCTGGCGAAGGAGAGGGGGGCATTCCCCAACTTCAAAGGGTCCATCTACGATCAGCGGGGGGAACCTCCCCTCCGCAACGCTACGGTAACCACGATTGCCCCCACCGGCACGCTCTCCATCATTGCCAACGCTTCCTCGGGCATCGAGCCGATCTTCGCCGTATCCTTCTTGAGACAGGTGCTGGACAACAACACCCTGATCGAAGTCAATCCCCGGTTTGAAACCCTGGCCCGGGAGAAGGGTTTCGATTCGCCGGAACTCATGAAAAAAATAGCCGAGCACGGATCGATTCAAGACCTGGAAGAAATCCCCCCGGAAGTTCGCCGGCTCTTTGTCACCGCTCATGATATCACCCCCGAGGATCACATCCGCATGCAGGCCGCTTTCCAGAAATACACCGACAACGCGGTGAGCAAGACCGTCAATTTCCCCCGCCACGCCACGAGGGAGGACGTACGGGAGGTCTTCGAGCTCGCCTACCGGCTGGGCTGCAAGGGGGTGACCATCTACCGCGACGGTTCGAGGGATCAGCAGGTTCTCTCCACCGGCAAGAAGGCCGAGAAGACGGAGGGCACGACGGACAAGGAGAAAAAAATAGTCCGCCAACGCCCCATGGCCCTCAAAGGCTGGACCTACCGGATGCAGACTGGCTGCGGGCCCCTGTACGTAACCATCAACGAAGACGAAAACGGGCTTTTTGAACTCTTCACCACCATGGGGAAAGCGGGGGGCTGTGCGGCCTCCCAGAGTGAGGCCATCGGGCGAATGGTGTCTTTGGCCTGGCGGAGCGGAATCCACGTCAACTCGGTGGTGAAGCAGCTGACGGGTATTTCCTGCCACTCCCAATCCGGTTTTGGCGAGAATCGGATAAGGTCCTGCGCCGATGCCGTGGCCAAAGCCATCCAGCAGCATATCTCTTCCAACGGCCATGGAGAAATGGAAAGCGAAGAGATCGAAAAGGCTCCCCTCTTCAAAGGGGCCTGCCCGGAGTGCGGCGGAATCGTGGAACACGAGGGGGGATGCTCGGTCTGCCATGCCTGCGGCTACAGCGAGTGCGCTTAGAATCGGTCCAACGTCGGCAGGCCATAGATAGTTGCTGGTTCCTAGTTGCTGGTTATTGATTGCTTGTTGTTCATTGTCCATTGACCAATGACCATTGTTCAATGATCATTGATCATTGGCCATTGTTCATTGACCATTGATCATTGATCATTTCAGAGAGGGTTTTTCATGAAAACCTGCGCCTACTGTTCTGAACTTCTGGAAGATGTAATTATGGAGTGTCCCAAGTGCGGGCGATCGATGTTCATTCAAGCCCGGACCAAAGCTCCCTCCACGGGCGTTTCCCTCAATGTAGAGCTATCCCTGCCGAAAAGAACCCTCAGCGACCTGCACCTGGATGTTTTGGAGTTGCTGTCGGCCCAGCCGGACTTCGTCAATGCCTCCCAGTTCATCATGTCCCTCCCCCTGGAAAATGAATCCCAGGCTCAGATGGCGGCGAAGGCCATCGAAGAGATGGTGGGAGCGGGATTAATCGAGGTGAAGGGACGCAGTAAAATCCGGATCTCCCCCAAAGGCAAGGACCTGTACGACCGGGAAAAAGACCTGCCCGGCCCTGAATAAAAAACCTAATTGGACACAGATAAACACAGATGAACACCGATAAAAAATGCCTAGAATTCGAAATGCCTAAAATGCCTAAAATTGCCTAAAGTCAAAAACAGGGCTTTATCGCCTTTGACTCCGAACTCAAAACTCCGAACTTTTTTGGACACGGATGAACACGGATCAAGACGGATAAAGCGGTGAGGGCAAATAGGTACGTCTGGGGTTGCTTATTTAAGCTTTGAGTGTTGTAAGACCATTCTCATTCTTTGGCTTTATATTTATGTGCTCTCTGCGTAATGTGCGAAATCTGCGGATAAAGTGTTTCGAATAAAAAAGGGCGGCCGGATTCGGCCGCCCTTTCCGTTTCTTAGAAAACCTTCCTCTAGCGGTCTTCTTCCTGGGTAATGCCGCCCAGGACCCAGTTCTTCTCCCCCACGTTCCGGCTGAAGGTCCAGTATTCCACGAACTTCACCGGATCGCTGGAGCTTCCGGCGATGACCTGGCCGGTCTTTTCATGGACGGTGTAGTCCAGAAGATTGGCATAGAATCTGACGATGACATACTCTTCCCCGTGATCCTGCCCGGCCTCCGTAATCTCCACTTCCCGGACGGCAATGTTCTCCAGGCGGTTGATCTCCTTGTCGGCGACAAGCCGGTCCATCTGTTCTTTAAAAACCTCGTACATCGCCGGGGAGAGAAGAGAGCGAATTTGGCTCAGGTCCCTTCTCGTCCAGCCGCCCTGGATCTTGAAGAACAGATCTTCCGCCAGGTCCTTGAAGACTTTCTCATTGAAGGAAGGATCCATGGACTTGATGTGGCGCAGCGCCTCAGAGGACGGGCCCCCTTGATAACTTTCTTCCACGGGGGGCGGCCCTAGAATAGGCCCCGGAGAAGGACCCGGGCCGGGATAGGAATAAGGAGAGCCACCCGCTCCGGCCATGCTCATCTGCATGGCCTGGCGGGAACGGAAGCGCTTCACCACGAAATAGATAATCCCCAGGACGATCATAATCAGGAAGATGTCCGACAGGCCGAATCCTCCCCCCATACCATCGCCGGCAAACCCCAGGCTGCGGAAGAGCATTCCTCCCAGAAGCCCGCCGACCATTCCGCCCATCAACCCGGAGAAGAAACCTCTGCTGGGAGATGAAGGAGCCGCAGGCTGAGCCGGCTGGGTCTGCTGGTACTGCTTCTGCTGGGAAGGGGAAGGTTGAGTGGGGCTCGTGGAACGCGAAGGTCCGCCCGAGCTGTAGCTGCGGCTTCCGGAAGACCTCCCCCCGCCCGCCCGGGCGAAGACTTCCGAATCCAGACCCAGCCAGACCAGGAAAAACAGAGTAAAGGCCACGCCCAGAATCGCGCGGCGATGGAGCCAGAATCTTTTCATACCCGACCCTCCGTACATTTTGAGTATCTGCCGAGATTTTTTATTATCACTTACAAATATGAGGATTGCAATGTTAAAAGCATGGGGACGGAGAAATGCGGAGGGGGGGATGCCTTCGGAATAATAAATACCCCGATGAGAGGATATTCATTCCCCATTCCGAATTCCGCCCTGCACTACATGGAGTGCAGGGCTGCCCTGAACCCTGCGTGGTTCAGGGCGCATTCCGAAGCTGGAATATTCTTGATATTTTCCGGCAAACCGAGCAAAATATTTTTATCCCTTGGGTCAAGGAAGAAATCTCGAACGATGAGGAGCAACATGATGACAAAAAATCATAAGGTCTGGCGCAACGGCAAAATGATTCCCTGGCAGAAAGCGACGGTTCATCTCATGTCCCACAGCCTCACCCGGGGATCGGCGATATTTGAGGTCCTCGCGTTCTATTCAACCTCTCGGGGACCCGCGGCCTTCCGCCTGCCCGAACATGTGGACCGGCTGTTCCGGAGCGCCGAACTTCTGGGCATGGAACTCGTCCAATCGAAAGAAGAAATCCTGCGGGCAGTCGTGAAAACCGTTAAGGTCAACCGGATCCAGGAGGGTTTCGTAAAAATCGTCGGCTACTACAGCGAGGAGACCTTTTTTGTATCCGTCTCCAACCGGCGACTGGATCTTTCCATCTTTGTTATCCCTGCCGATGAGGTCCAGAAACATACCTCCTCCACCGTCCGCGCTTGCTTGAGCGGCTGGCGCAAGCTCCATCCGGAAACCGTGCCGGTGGAAGCCAAAGTGGCCGCCAATTACCTGAACGGGATGCTGGCCCGCCAGGATGCCCAGCGCCGCGGCTTCGATTTAGGAGTGATGCTCGACAACCACGGCTTTCTGGCGGAAAGCAGTACGGAATCGGTTTTCATCGTCAAGGATGGAGTATTGCTGACTCCTCCCCTGGGGTTGATTCTGTCCAGCATCTCCCGGCGCTCAATCCTGGAAGTCGCCCCCACCGCGGGAATCAAGGTCGCGGAAAGGCCGATCCGCCGGCAGGAGATTCTGGAGGCGGATGAACTCTTTACTTCGAGCACCACCCACCGGGTTATGCCTGCCTCCCGCATCGAGGATCGGGTCTTGCGAAAAGCTCCGGGCCCGGTGAGCCGAAAGTTGCTCACCCTGATGAATGCGGTCTGCTCGGGAAGAGAAGAGCGGTTCAAGCACTGGCTCCTCCCGATAAAATAAAGACGCAAAGCGCATTCATCTGATTTTTTTAACCTCCAAGGAGGAGTTCTGTGGCCAATATTCTCTGTATCGGAGCCGGTTATGTGGGCGGTCCCACGATGGCCGTAATCGCCCAGAAATGCCCGGAGCACCGCGTCGTTGTGGTGGATGTCGATGGCGCCAAAATCGCCGCTTGGCAATCGGATCGTTTGCCGATCTATGAACCCGGTTTAAAAGAAGTGGTCCTCTCCTGCCGGGATAAAAACCTCTTCTTTTCCCGCGAGGTGGAGCGTCACATCGCTGAGGCCGACATCATCTTCGTCAGCGTGAACACCCCTACCAAAACCTTCGGACAGGGAGCGGGAAAAGCCGCCGACCTGCAGTATTGGGAAAAAACCGCGCGACAGATCCTGCAAAACTCCCCAACTCCCAAAATCGTGGTGGAAAAGAGCACTCTTCCGGTTCGAACCGCCGAGGCGATGGAACGGATTCTCCATTCGAATGACCGGGGCCTACAGTTCGACGTGGTCTCGAACCCGGAATTCCTGGCCGAGGGAACGACGATCTTCAACATGGAAAACCCCGATCGAGTGCTGATCGGCGCCCGGGACACCCCTTCCGGGCGGAAGGCCATGCAGGCCATCGTGGACATTTACGCCCACTGGGTTCCCCGGGAACGAATTGTTACCACCAATCTATGGTCCAGCGAGCTTTCCAAGCTGGTGGCCAACGCTTTTCTGGCGCAGCGCATCTCCTCGATCAATTCCATTTCCGCCCTGTGCGAAAAGACCGAGGCCGACATCCAGGAGATCGCCCACGCAATCGGCCTGGATTCCCGCATCGGGCCCCGTTTTTTGAACGCCAGCGTGGGGTTCGGGGGTTCCTGCTTCAAGAAGGATATTCTGAACCTCGTGTACCTCTGCGAGCATTATGGTCTCTCGGAGGTGGCCCGGTACTGGGATCAGGTCGTACGGATGAACGAATACCAGCAGGCCCGTTTCCATTCCCGCATTCTCTCTTCCATGTTCAACACCGTGGCGGGCAAGAGGATTGCCCTATTCGGGGCTTCCTTCAAAGCCAACACCAGCGACACCCGGGAATCCCCCGCCCTGAATGTTTGCCGGGCTCTGGTAGAGGAGCGGGCGGAGGTGG
This sequence comes from Deltaproteobacteria bacterium, assembly GCA_026388915.1. Lineage (GTDB taxonomy): Bacteria > Desulfobacterota > SM23-61 > SM23-61 > SM23-61 > SM23-61. The sequence goes on along the minus strand of JAPLIW010000751.1, from coordinate 14,537 downwards.
TTTTGACCGACCCGTACGCTCTGGATAACGCCCGGGTCGACCTGGGAGAGGATGCCCGGCGGGTGATCTTCGAGCCCGATCCTTATGCCGCGGCGGCGAACGCCCATGCCATCGCCATCCTGACCGAGTGGCCCCTCTTTGCCGATCTGGATTATGAAGCCATCTACCGGTCCATGGCCAAGCCGGCCTTTATCTTCGACGGCCGAAATATCCTCAACCATCGGGGCCTTTTCTCCATCGGGTTTAATGTCCAGGCCATCGGCAAGCCCCCGCTCATCCACCCCTCAAGGTAAAGGTATGCCCCCTTTTCCGCAGCGCCTGAAAGATCTCGATATCACCCGACCCACCCTGCTTCTGGATCGCAACCGGCCGTTCAGAACCCGAAAAGAATGGAGCGAAAAGCGGATTCCGCTCAATACCTCCGGTAAATTTATTTTTTAGGGACTTGCAATTTCCCATTCAAAAAGGATATTTTCTCTGTACTACTTTCGTGCAAACTCTTTAAATTTTGGTAAGCGTCTGGTGAACAAGTTTAGATAACTTTTGGGTTCTTTTAACTTTAGGCACTCTAGGCACTTTTGGTTGCGGCTCCGCCGCGCTGTGGTTTCTGTGCCCTCTGTGACTAAAAATGGTATTCAAGTTAAAGGAGGAAGCATGCCTGCCGATCTGAAAAAAATTCTGCTCTTTGCCGACTTCACCGGGGAAGAACTGGAGAAGGTCCGGAGTATCTCCCGCAAGGCAAAACTCTCCCAGGGGGAATATGCCTTCCAAGAAGATAAGCCGGGAGACACCCTCATCCTATTGGACCTGGGAACCCTGAAGCTCACCAAAAAAGCCAGGAAGGGGGAAGACCAGGAACTGGTTCAGCTGGGCAGCGGCAGCTACGTGGGCGAAATGTCCTTTTTCGACCAGGGACTCCGTTCCGCTTCAGGCGTGGCCATGGAAAACTGCCGGATCACCGCCATCCCCATCGGTGAACTCCGGTCGCTGCTGGACAAGAATCCCTCCATGGCGGCTAAATTCTACAAACGGATGGCCATGGGCATCGCCCAACGCCTGAGATACATGAACGAAGACTTCGCCTCCCTGAAGAACTTCCTGGCCAGCGGCAAGTAACCTGGAATATTGAAAAATTGGGTTTCAGGGGTATTTCTCTATTCTCCATTATTCCACTATTCCATTATTCCTTTTCTTGATTCTCTGCGTGCTCTGCACCCTCTGGGGTTAAGTTTTTTATTCCGCATTCCGGATTCCGAATTTGGGAGGCTTTCATGGCCCTTTTGACCGGCAAAGAGTATGTGGAAAGCCTGAAGGAATTCTCTCCCGAGGTGTACATCCGGGGAGAAAGAGTTCAGCAAGTCTGGTCCCATCCCCTTCTCCGCCAAACCGTGAATCACATCGCCGCGGGATACGACTTCGCCCGGGACCCGAGATACCGCGCCTCCGCTGCCGTTCAATCCCCCCTGACTGGAGAGGAAGTGCCGAGGATCCAACTCCATATCCAGGAAAGCCTGGAGGATGTGGTCGCCAAGGCCAAATTGACCCGGGAGGTCACCGGCCGAAGGATCTGTGCGGGGTGCATGTCCAATATGCTCTCGGTGACCTGGGCCTTGATCTATGACATCGACCAGGCCCATGGAACGAAGTACTTTCCGAGGTTCCGGGAATTCGTAAAAACCCTCCAGCGAAAGGGACAGATCATCGCCTGGGGAATGATGGACCCCAAGGGGGACCGGTCCCTTCCCCCATCCCGCCAGAAGCGTCCAGCAGATCTGAGGATCGTGGGAAGAAAGGCGGACGGGATTGTGGTCCGGGGAACCAAAGTTCACACCACCTATGGTCCCGCCGCCCATCAGGTTGTGGTCGTTCCCTGCCGGGCCCTTGACCCCGAAGATAAAGATTACGCGGTCTCCTTTGCCATCCCCATCGATACCCAGGGACTCAAGATGATCGCCCGCCCCTCCCCCGGACCGATAAACCAAACGGAAATGGAAAGCCCCCTCAGTTCCCGATTTCTGGGGGTCGAAGCCATGACCATCTTTGAAGATGTTTTTGTCCCCGAAGAAAAGATCTTCATGTGCCACGAATGGGACCAGGCGTTGAAACTTCCCCTCTATTTCGCCTCCCTTCACCGGCAGTCCAAGTGCGCCTGCAGCGCCGGACACACCGACCTGTTCATCGGAACCGCGGCCCTGGCCGCGGAAGTCAACGGGCTGACGATGAAAGTCTCCCACATCCGGGACAAGATCACCGAAATGATGATGGCCGCCGAGACCGCCTTCGGGTGTTCCCTGGGAGCAGCCCTGGAGGGCAAGAAACATCCCAGCGGAGTTTTCCTCCCCGATCCGGTGATTGCCAATTCCGGGCTGAACTTCATCCGCTCCCGCATGGGAACCCACCTGAGTTACCTTCACGACATCGCCGGCGGGCTATTGAGCACCATGCCCACGGAAGCGGACTGGAACCATCCCCAGCTGCGGAAATACATCGACGAAAGCCTCCAGGGGAGCCCGAAGTACACGACGGAAGAGAGGCTCAAGGTCCTGAACCTGGCCCAGGACCTGGCCGCTTCCCGTCTTACCGGCACCCTGATGGGCTTTACCATCAACGCCGCCGGCTCCCCGGTGACCAACCAGATTGTGGTGCGGAATCTGTATGACCTGGAGAAGAGGATTCAGGTCGCCAAGGAGATTGTGGGAATGAAATCGTTGTAGGGGCACGCGGCGGCGTGCCTGTAGGGCATCCGGAGTAAACAAATACGGAAGGGGGAATAAAAAAACCTACGGGGACACAGATAAACACAGATGAACACAGATTATGACTGGGCAAAAGAGAAAACCAATGACCAAATGACTATTCGACTACACTACTAAACGACCTCATTAAATGGGACGCGGATGAACACGGATAAACACGGATGGAGCATTAAAAAAATGCCTTTGTAGGGGCGACTGGCTGGTCTCCCGTCTGGTTAAATTTTTCTTCCCTTCTCCCCTTTCCTCTGGCCCCCTGCACCTTACGCCTCTTTATTCACCAAACGCTCCTCAGGGCTTCCCCAGGTGCTTCTCCATGTTGCTGGCGATGACCCGGCAGATGGCGTCCGTATCGCCGCCCGCCGCCCAGGGCACGATCCTCTTGATCGGCCGGTCCGGATAAGCGGCCTGTGCGGACGTCAGGCCCAGCGCCAGAAGCCCCAGGGTGACCAGGCAGATGAGGGCAAGAAGATACCTACCAGCTGAGCAATTCTTGTGAACCATGGAAATTCCTCCTCTGTCTAAGAATTGGGCAAAAAAGCATGAGGGTCTCTTAAAAAGTCTTTCCCTTCGTTTTTCCGTCATTCCCGTGAAAACGGGAATCCAGTTTTTCAATGCCTTTCCTCTATCCTGGATCTCCACCTGTGCAGGAATGACGACTTTTTACGGATTCATTGAGCATGCTTTAGAGTGGTTTAGAATACGGAGACCGGGGGGAGTGCGTCAGGAGAAAAGATCATCTTACAAAGATCTTCAAGAAAAGATTGGGATCCGGCATTTATGGGGGTTGAAAAAGGAATCGAACTTCATCCGGTCTATTATTCCCCCTTCACGGGCTCCAGGCCATTGCCGGGCACTGAAAATCGTTTCCCGATTTCCAATGGTTCACAACGTATACCATACCGCCAGGTAGTGGAAAATACTTCCGCCGATCACAAAAATATGCCAAACCGTGTGATGGTACGGCAATTTTCGCCAGCCATAAAAAGTCAGGCCTATCGTATAAGACAACCCGCCGAAAATGAGCAGGGTCAGGCTGAGGGATGGAATGTGGGTGAATATTTCTTTAAAGGCAATGATGCCCAGCCAGCCCATAAAAACATAGAGGGCCACTGAAATCTTCCGAAATTTAGAGATATAGAAAATCTTCATGAGGATTCCAAGGATGGCCAATGCCCAAATAATTCCCAAAAGGCTCCATCCCCACGGGCCTCGGAGGTTTACCAACATGAACGGCGTGTAGGTCCCCGCGATGAGGAGGAAAATCGCCGAATGATCCATAATCTTGAAAACCTGTTTGACTCTGGGCATCGGAAGGCTGTGGTAAAGCGTTGAGGCCAGGTAGAGAAGGATGAGGGTACCCCCAAAAATGGAGAAGCTGACAATCTGCCATCCGCTCCCGGATCCCGCGGCCCAGACGATGAGCAGAACGAGGCCGGCGATACTGAGAAGCGTACCGATGCCATGACTGATACTATTGGCGATTTCTTCCCCCATCGTTTGTCGGTGAAGGTTACGATCCTGTTGGTTTAACATTTCTTTTGTTGCCCGCATTCCTTCCTGCAAAGCCCTTCCGGAAATCATCTTGGGGAAGACCTGCCTTATTCTGGAGCTTTAAAAAGCAGGCGCCAGTCATGATTGATTATGCCATATTTGCCGCGTTTACGCTATCCTTTTAATGCTGCCGACTCATGTCATGTCTGCCAGGCCGGCCAACAGAGCGAACCGGCCGGTCAAGCGCCGCTCATGAAAATCTTGACTTCGGCTGTTGATTTGCAATATATGATAACTTCATAAGGCGGGAGTTTGTATTACCGGCGACCGGCCGGTCGCCCGTGCGGAACTTGGAGGAAAAGCGGCGGGGAAAAAAGGGGGGTCTACCGACGGCTCCCCCTCACTTCTAATGATTTTTATCCGGAGAAACCATGGAATACAAATTTGAGACGATGAAGCCGGCAGACTGGGAGGAGGTTCGGGCTATTTACGAAGAGGGGATCGCCACCGAGAATGCCACTTTCGAGCCCGTGGTCCCGGATTGGGAAAAGTGGGATTCATCCCACGTCCCCGAGCCGCGGCTGGTCGTCAAAGTAGAAGGCCGGGTCGCCGCGTGGGCCGCCCTGAGCCGGGTTTCGGCCCGGAAGGTCTACGCGGGGATCGCCGAAGTGAGCATCTATGTGGGCGAGAAGTTCAGGGGAAGAGGAATCGGAGATGCGCTTCTCGCCGCTTTGGTCGATGCTTCAGAAAAGGCAGGGTTCTGGACCCTCCAGGGCGGCATCTTCCCGGAAAACACAGTCAGCATTGAGCTGCACAAAAAGCATGGGTTCCGGGTGTTGGGCATCCGGGAGAAAGTCGGCAGGATGGCCTTCGGCAGGCTGCAGGGAAAATGGCGGGACGTGGCCCTCATGGAGCGCCGGAGTAAAGTAGCCGGAATCGATTAAAAAGAAAGTACTGCTCTTTTCTTGGCTATTTTTCTCATCTTCTTTTTTATGGTAAACGCGATTATCCTATAGACCCGGCCAGATGTTAGAAGCCTATGGATCATCAGCTTCTTAAGGATCCGAAGGATCACGGGTAGGGTGAAGAACGAGGCATTTACATCCCTCCGGATTTGCTGAAGTTCCTTGAGAGATATCCTATCCGAATATACTTTCCCTGACCCTTCCTCAATATGGTAATCATCACGTTCCTTCAGCATGTCTTTGAGGGGAGAATACTTGGTAGCTCTTAGGACTGACAGACCCAGAGTATCGACCCCCAGCTCATGGGAAAATTTTACGATGTCGAGCATTTCATCCTTGGTTTCGTCTATATTCCCGATGATAAAATAGCAATGATAGATGAAATGAAATTGTCTCAAAACCTCAAAGTATTCCCTTATTTTTGCGGTCGTAAATCCTTTATTCATAGATGCCAGGGTCTTATCCTGTGCCGATTCTATACCCAAAAGGAAACCCATAAAACCGGCTTTATACATCTTTTTGAGAACATCCGGCCTTTGGGCAACTTCCAATCGAGCATTTATGACGTATTTCTTTCTTATGCCCTCTTGGATGATAAGATCACATACCCTTTCAACCCAGTCCATATCCGCCGTAAAAATATCATCCGCAAAGCCAATCACATCAGCCTCAATGGTTTTCATCTCGGCCACAACAGATTCTGGCCTTCTGACCGACCACTTTCTCTTCTCTCCCAAAGGATTGAACTTAAAATCGCAGAACTTGCAGTTATACGGGCAACCTCTCGATCCCAACATGAGGTCCATCTGAACGTCTGACGTGAATTCATCCACGCCAACCAGGTATTTGTAACGACGAAGTTTTCTGTCCGGGTAAAAATCGTTTGGAACAGGTTCAAGTTTTCTATTCTGGGAATGCACGATCTTGCCGTTTAATCTAAAGGACAGTCCATCTATATCGGGCGAAATGCCCTTTTGAATAATTTCCTTGGCAATCTCTTCCCCATCCCCCCGGACAATCCCATCGATCCGCGGAATATTATCAAAAAGTTCAATCACCCGCTCGGTTGCAGCTCTTCCCCCTACGATTACGTTTATATTTTCGGGGATGCTATTGATGGTTCCTTTGACAAATTCTTTTTCTTCATCCCAATTGTAGCTCACCAGCACTAAATCCGTTTTTTTATCGATAAATGCCGACAGGGGTTTCTCTTCGTATCTCAAGTCATTGATCTTTACACTTTCCACAATATTTTCAATAGCACTGGCTACATACTCCAGACCTATGGGGGGTAAAAATCCTACGGTTTTCAACTCCCTTTTGTATGGGTATAGGCAAATAACATTTTTATATCTCATTCTTTCTCACCCCTATCTTCTATTATGGGTGTGGTGTGGATTGGGGTCAGTCCGTAAAATATGGACTTCCTTCCAATCGCTCCTTCATTTTTCTGAGGTTCCCGCACCCTAAGCCAAATCTACTCCCATTTATACCCAAAAGGGAAGGGTTTCCCTGCATTCATGGACTGACCCCATTTTTGAAAATTGGTTGAGAGGAAGCGGGGTTCTCTCAGGCAAACAGGCTCTCCCCGTTCTGCTCGTACCAGTCACAGATGATCTTCCAGATCTCTTCCGCCGTCTCGGCAAAGACGAAAAGCTCGGCGTCTTCCGGATCGATGGTTCCTTCCGCGGCCAGGAATTCAACGTCGAAAACGCTGCGCCAGAACTGCTCGCCCACCAGGATGACCGGTACCGGCTTGATTTTTCGGGTCTGAATCAGGCAGAGCGTCTCGAAGAGTTCGTCGAGAGTGCCATATCCCCCGGGAAAAGCAACCATCGCCTTGGCTCGAAAGTGAAAATGCATCTTGCGCAGGCCAAAATAGCGAAACTGGAAGCAAAGCTCCGGAGTGATGTAAGGATTGGGATATTGCTCATGGGGAAGCGAGATGTTCAGGCCCACCGATTTGGCTTCCACGTCGTAGGCCCCGCGGTTGGCGGCCTCCATAAGCCCCGGCCCGCCGCCGGTGACAATCGCCAACCGGCAATCCCCGGGTCCATGCCCGGCCTTCCCCACGAGCCGCCCCAGTTCCCGGGCCACGTCGTAATAATGGCTCTTCGCCAAGATCCGCTCCGCCACCGCCAGCCGGTGCTTGAGCTCGGGGATTTGGGGGTGCTGTTCCAAAGCTTTCCGAGCCCGGTCGACTTTGTGCCGGGCGGCCACCGGTTCAATGATCCGGGTCGCCCCCAGGACTACGATCGTGCCGCAAATCCCCTGCTCCGTGAGAATCAGCTCCGGTTTCAGGAATTCGAGCTGGAGGCGGGCGGGTCGGAGCTCATCCCGCTTGAGCAAATCGAGATCCTGATCGGCCCGTCGAAAACTGGGATGGTCCATGATCTGACGCACCCTTTCGGGAGCATCCGGATCTTCCTCGAGGGGCTTGGGGATGCTTGAAGGCAGCTGCTGCCGCCGTTGTTTTGGCGGATAAGGGGAGTCTTTCCCAGAAAATGATTTTTGAGATTTGCCATTTCCCATCTTTTTCCTCCGGGTGGATGTCTGAACCTACCAGCGAAAAGAAAGCCAGGGGGCGATCCTATCGAAAATCTACCCAGGTTGTAACCAAGTCCATAGGTTTGTTCCTAGAACCGCATGCTGCTGCCCGTCAGGCCAAAGGCTGACGAGGACGCCCCCGGGGTTATGAGGGTTCATTATCTTTATGATGGAGGTTCTCTGTAATTATATCGACATTTTGACGGGTTTTGTAAAGCGCAGATTGAAATAGGCCCGGCGGCCTGGAGGAACTAATCCCGCCCCCCGTTTCCTTTTTTGGGGGCTTTTCGCGACGGGCCATGAATTCAGAGGGCCTCCGGCGCACCCATGGAATCCAGGAGATTGAAGAATGCATCCTTCCCGGCAAAATGGTATAATTGCTTCACATAAACAAACGATCAGGCCAAAAGGCCCCTCGCGGAACGGGGGGGTTGCCCCGGAGGGAACAAAATGGGCGTACCTATCTATCAAGTTGATGCTTTTACGGAAAAACCCTTTTCCGGCAACCCGGCCGCGGTCTGCCTTCTTCCCCAGGCCCGGGAGGCGCCATGGATGCAGGCCGTGGCCAAGGAGATGAACCTTTCGGAAACCGCCTTCCTCCTCAAGCAAGAAGACGGCTACAACCTCCGCTGGTTCACTCCCGCGGTTGAAGTGGACCTTTGCGGCCATGCCACCCTGGCCAGCGCGCACATTTTATGGGAGACCGGCATTCTGCGCCGGGAGGAGCAGGCCAGGTTTCACACCCGCAGCGGGTTGCTCACCGCCTCTTCCAAAGGGGGAGAAATCGAGCTGAATTTTCCGGCCAAAACCGAGGAGCCCGCCGAAGCTCCGGCCGGCCTTCTGGAAGCCCTGAAGGTAAAAGCAAAGTATATCGGCAAGAGCAAGTTCGATTACCTTGTTCAGGTGGATTCGGAAGAAGCCGTACGCGGCCTGAAACCTGATTTCGCCGGCCTGAAAAGCATCCCGGTCCGCGGAGTCATTGTCACCAGCCGGGCGGTTTCACCCGGCTATGACTTCATCTCCCGCTTCTTCGCTCCCGCCGCGGGAGTCAATGAAGACCCGGTCACCGGCTCGGCCCACTGTACCCTGGGCCCCTTCTGGAGCCAGCAGCTAGGAAAGAAGGAGTTTCTCGCCTACCAGGCTTCCGAGCGCGGCGGAATTCTGCGCGTCCGGGTAGCAGGGGATCGCGTTCATCTGGGTGGAAAGGCGGTAACCGTTTTCCGGGGAGAGCTGATCGTCTAAAAACCATCGAGCCGAAATCCGGCCGGGTCCTCCGGCGAATAAAAAAACCTAATGGGACACAGAAAAACACAGATGAACACAGATTTTATATTAGCAAAAGAACTAAGGACAATAGGTTTGTTGGGACGCGGATGAACGCGGATCAACACGGATAAAGCGTTAACAAAAAATTAACGATAACCCGCAGAGCGCGCGGAGGGCGCAGGCAAAGAAAGGTTTTTATGATTTCGTAAGCAAAAACCCAAACCCTTATTGGGGAAGAACCTCTTTCTTAAAAGGAGGGAGCCGTGGAAAGGGAACTCTCTAACCTGAAGGGTGTTTTGCAGGAGAACCGGAACCAGCTTTTAACCCGACCGAACGTGGTCGCCACGGGAATCGGGTACAAAGCCTCCGGGGGGAAAACGACCCCCACTCTTTCCATCATCTGTTCGGTCGTCCAAAAACTTCCTTCTTCCAAGCTTTCCCCCCGGGAAATGATCCCCTCCACGATTGGAGGACTCCCCACGGATGTGGTGCAAACCGGCCGCATCCGGGCCTTCCAGTCCCACACGGCCCGCTATCGTCCGGCCCCCGGAGGGATCAGCATCGGCCACAAAGACATCACCGCCGGGACTCTGGGATGCCTGGTGAAAAAGGGCGGGGAATTTTTCATCCTTTCCAACAACCACGTCCTGGCCAATAGCAACGCGGCCCAGGTCGGAGACGCCATTCTTCAGCCGGGTCCCTACGATGGAGGCCGTTTCCCCGACGACCACCTTGCCAACCTGGAGGCCTTCGTTCCCATCTCCTTCACCGGCGGGTCCAGTAAATGCTCCACCGCCCGGGGCGTCGCCGATTTCCTCAACTCCCTCGCCAGGGCCCTGGGCAGCGACGCCCGGCTTCAGGCCATCACCACCCAGGCGGAAGACAACCTGGTGGATGCGGCCATCGCCCGCCCGTTGAATCCCGCGGAGGTGAAGGATGAGATCCTGGAAATCGGCCCCCTTTCAGGGGTGGGATCGGGGGGCCTGGGGATGGCCATCAAGAAGAGCGGGCGCACCACCGGCCTGACCACCGGGGAGATTCAGCAGGTGGATGTTACCTCCACCGTACAATACGGGGAGAACAAAACCGCCCGGTTCACCGATCAATTGCTGGCCGGGGCCATGAGCCAGGGGGGAGACAGCGGGTCAGCCATCCTGGATACGCAGAATCGCCTGATCGGGCTCCTGTTTGCGGGCAGCGAAAACAGCACGATCATCAACCGGATCGAACATGTTTTCTCGGCCCTTGGAGTGAGCCGGTGAAGCGATGGTCGTGGATTCTTCTGTTTCTCCTCTGCGCTTTCTTTTTCCCGGGGGATAAGATCATGACACCCTCCATCCAGGAGGTGAAGAAAAAACACGAGGCCCGCTTGATGTCCCTCCCCGGGGTGGTCTCCGTGGGAATCGGGCGGGATCCTCAAGGGAATCCGGCCATGATCGTCGGCCTGGACAGCCCCCGGCCCGAGACTCTGGCCCGGATCCCTCCCCAATTGGATGGATACCCTCTCCTCATCCAAATCCTGGGGTCTTTGAAGGCTCAGTGAAACCTGGAGAGTCACCCTCTCCGTTCCCCTCCGGATACCCACGGCGGGAAAAATATTTTGCTCCAGACCGGGAGAGATAAAATCGAAGTCTTTGCCCCCTTCACTTTTCGGCAGGTAGGCGTAAGCCCTATTGAATTTCAGGCATTGCCCGGTCCGGAAGGAAGGGCCACAAGCTTGCTTTTCGGTAGAAACGAAAAGAACAAAAGTGTAAGGGGGGCAAGACTCGAAGTCCGCTTGAAAAATTTTTTCAAAAATGAAAGAATAGGAAAGAACCTACTGCCAGACGGAAGAACAACCTCAATATTCAGCACGGAAACTCAGGAGAAAAAGCGGTGAAAACCAAAAAAAGCAGCCTCCTAAAAAAAATTTCCGTTTCCCGTGGGTTGAAAGGGCAGAGAAGGCGGGCGAACCCCCGGGCGACTCGCAGAATTCGTCCCCGCGGGCTTCATTCCCTGGGAGACCTGGCGAAGGAGATTCGGACTTCCCTGAACAGCCTCCAGGCGATGAACCGGGCCCTCCTGGAAACGAACCTGAGTCCCGAGCAGCGGGAGTATGCCGAGAAATCCCGGGTTTCAGCCGATTCTCTTCTCACCCTGGTCAATGACCTCCTCGATTACTCCCTCATTGAAGAGGGGAAATTCACCCTGGCCAGGATGAATTTCGACCTGCGCACGACCGTGGAAGACACGGTTCAATGGCTGGCCCTCCGGGCCCGCGAGAAGGGGCTGGAGCTGGGTAGCCTGATTCATCATGAGGTTCCTTCTCTTCTGTTCGGTGACCCGGCGCGACTCCGCCAGATCCTGGTCAATCTCACCCAGCTTGCCTTCCGCTACAAGGAGAAAGGGCAAATTCTGATCCAGGTGACCCTGGAGAAGGAGAGTAAAACCCGGACCACGGTCCATTTCGCGGTGATGAAGGCGGGGAAAGGAATTTCCCCCGGTCCTCAGGCCCGGCTTTTGGGCCTCCCCTTGCGTCCGGGCAGGTCCGGAAAAGAAAAGTGGGGGGGAGCGGAGATCGGAATAGGCCTGGCTAAAAAGCTGGTGGAGAAGATGGGGGGAAGGATGGGCATGGAGGAAAGCAAGAAACAGGGTTCCACCCTCTGGTTCACCGCCGTTTTCCGCAAGCAAAAGACGAATGGGGCCCTCCCCTGGATTACCCCCCAGGTTCTCCAGGGAAAGCGCATCCTGGTGGTGGACGAAAATTCTGCCAACCTACAGGCCCTGCAGGGACAGCTTCAGTCCTGGGGATGCCTGGCGGAAGCCGCCGCCGGGGGGAGTGAAGCCCTGGTCAAGCTCTGCCAGGCAGTAGAGGACCACACCCCCTATTCGCTTTGCGTCCTCAGCAAAGAAATGGAGGAAATGGACGGCATCGCTCTTGCCCGGGAGATCAAGAAAGCACCCGGCCTGTCGGAAACCACTCTGGTCTTGCTGACCTCCCAGGGGAACCGGGGAGACGGCCTGCTGATGCAGGAGATCGGGGTGGAAGGCTACCTCACCAAGCCGGTGAAAAGCTCTCAGCTCCGGGACTGTCTGGCCTTGGCGGTGAGCCGAAAAACCTCTCCCGCTGACTTCGCGGGGGTTCCCCTCATCACCCGTTATTCTCTGGCCGAGGAAAAAAAGCACCGGATTCGGATTCTTTTGGCTTCGAATGACGTTCATGTCCAGAAAGTGGGCCTCCAGACGCTCCAGAAGATCGGCTATGGGGTAGACACGGTGGCCGCAGGGAATGCCGTTCTGACGGCCCTGGACAAATCCCCTTATCACCTGATCCTCATGGACACCGAGTTGCCCGAATTGGACGGTCTGGCAGCTGCCGCCGCTATCCGCCGGAAGGAGCAGAAAACGGGTCAGCATATCCCCATCGTGGGAATGACCCTCCTGGCTGCCGGCAAGGACCAGGAGAGATGCCTGGAAGCGGGAATGGACGATTATATTCCCAAACCAATTCAGGCGATCGACCTGGCGGATGTCCTGGATCAATTTCTCTCTGAGGCGGATTAACCCTCACCCTTTCCATTTTCCAGTCTCGAAGAACGCCTCTAAGACCTTATTTCCATCTTTTCCCGCGGGCCATGGGGAAAAGGAATGAACTTCCCTTCTCCTGATTCCTTCCGCCTCCCGAAACCCCGAAGCCATCCCTAAAACGCCTTTAAAACGAACCAGTACCCCCGATGAATGGAAAAGGAACAGATCCCTTGCCCATCCCCAGCTTTCTGTAGTCGTTGGGGTTCTGGCTGGAGGAATTCGGATCATCAGGCTCGGCGGGATCATAGTTTTCTAATCCCCTTTCCGCCTAACCTCCGCAAAGAGAGGCCTGCGAGGAAATAGCTCCAGAGGCATGACTGGGATAAACCATCTTCCCTTGCGAATCTCCCCGAGACAGGCCCGACCCCATGAAAGGATAACCGCCTTAGGATGATGATCCGAATTCCTTCAGCCTGAACCCCATGGGCTAGCCCCTCTCTCTCCTGGCTCTTCTCGAACATGCGTTCTTCCCTCAAAAACCGGGGGTGGGCAAGGAACAGATCCGGGTAGACGGGGACCCGTAAAAGAGCTAAAATAGACTTTATAGGAGATGGTTCATCCATGATCATCTTTGATTTGATCTGTTCCCAGGGTCACAAATTTGAGTGCTGGTTCAAGAGCAGCAAGGCCTTTGAAGAGCAGAAGGCTTTCCGGGTCATTCACTGCCCCGTCTGTGACGACAACCGGATTGAAAAGGCCGTCTCCAGTTTTGGCATAAAAAAACACGGCGACCCGGCCCCCAAACCGGAAAGTCCCGCTGAACCCCGCCAAGAAAGAATCAACGCCCACCAGGCCCTCCGGGTTATCACTGAATATGTGAACAAGAATTTTGAGGACGTGGGGTTGGACTTCACCAAGGAAGCCCTGAAAATCCACTGGGGAGAGTCCAAGAAGCGCAACATCAAAGGCACGGCCCTGCCCCAGGAAGAAAAGGTCCTGGAAGAGGAAGGAGTTCCTTTCCTCAAGCTTCCCGTCTTGAAGCGGCTGGACAACTGAGACGGGAAAGATTTCGGTCAAATTCCAAGGTGTCGCGTCATCCCCGTTTCCGGAGCCGGGAACGGGGACTTTTTGTTTCCGGGAGGCTTTATGAAGCGGCGTTGTGATTGGAGCGGAACGGACCCTCTTTATGTAAAATACCATGACCGGGAATGGGGGGTCCCGGTGCACGACGACCGCCGCCTCTTTGAAATGCTCATTTTGGAGGGGGCGCAGGCAGGGTTGAGCTGGCTCACCATCCTCAAGAAGCGCGAAGCCTTCCGGGAGGCCTTCGACCGTTTCGACCCTTCGCGGGTGGCAGAATACGATGGAAGAAAAATACGGGAATTGCTCCGAAATCCCGGAATCATCCGCAACCGGCTGAAAATCCAGGCCGCCGTTCAGAACGCCAAGGCTTTTTTAGAAGTCGTGGATGAACTCGGGTCCTTCGACCGTTATATCTGGCGGTTTGTGGGAGGAAAACCCATTCAGAACCGGCGGGCCCGTCTGAAAGATATCCCTGCCCGGACCGAAGAATCCGACGCTCTGAGCAAGGACCTGAAGAAGAGAGGGTTCAAATTCGTGGGTTCAACGATTTGCTACGCCTTCATGCAGGCGGTGGGAATGGTGAACGATCATGTGGTCGAATGCTTCCGCCATAAAGACCTTAACCGCAGAGGTCGCAGAGCACGCAGAGATAAAAATGGCCAAGGGCTCAAGGCCCAGGGGGCATAGGAAAAAGGCGCACCATTTCTGACGCTTCCCGGAAGGCCAAAACTGCCCAGAAGCTTTCATGGAATGAACTCTGCGCTCTCTGCTTCCTCCTCAGTCATTTTCTTGTCTCCTTCCGCGGAGGCTTCACAGAAAGAAAGCTTTTCATTCCCAACAATAGAGAACAACCACAAACCGCAGAGATCCGGGAGGACGCAGAGAGGATGAAATATTCATAGAATGATTTGTGTTTTGAGTC
>JAPLIW010000400.1 GCA_026388915.1 Deltaproteobacteria bacterium | reverse complement strand
TTCAATCGACCGGAACTTTCGATGACTTTCCGGGTGGCGGGGAACATGGCGGTAACGATGATCGCATCCGCTCCCTGGATGACCCGGCAGAGCTCGTCTTCCTGGGAAGGCTGGACCCGGTCGTAGTCCTTTACTTCCACGGTAAACCCGGCCCGCTCCAAGGTCGTTATAGGGTCTTGAGAAACTTCGGCAAATTTCTTGGTCATGATGATGGCTTTGGGCATTTTACTGTCTCCTAACTGGTTTCCATCCGGGAACTCCCTCTCCCCGTCTTAATCACCCCCACCCTGGCCCTCCCCCGTCGAGGAGGAGGGAATTTCCTCTTGTATTTCAATATATTTACCCTCTCCCCTGGCGGGAGAGGGTAGGGTGAGGGAGCCTCTTGGCAATTATTTCACAGCTTCTCCCGTCGAGGGGGAGGTGAAAATAGCGTTTCCGGATGAACACTAACTGGGCTTACCCGGAACAAACCAAGATCATACCCCTATTTTCCTTCAAATCGCGGGATCATGTCCGATCCGTTTTTCAGGAGAATGATTTCGGCATTCTTCCCTTGTTTAGCCAGGGCCATCTGAATGGCCTGGTCAACCGTATCCGCTCTTCGGGTAAACATTTCTTTCAGGATATTATCTTCAATGGTCTTGCTGACCAGGATGAGGTCCGACCTCTTGAGGCATCGGGAAAACAGCCAGGCCTTGGAGGCCCCGATGCTGTACCCCTCCCGGATAAAGCGGTCGATCACGTCCTGGGGACAGGTGGCCGCGGACATCCATTCATAGAACCCGTGGGCCCCCACCCCATCCTTGCATTCCGCCAGGAGGATGACCGTTCCTCCCTCCTTTACCACCAGCTCGGAGGAAGCCATGGACTTCTGGGATTGGTAGAGGTCGATGTCCTTGGGAAACCCGCCAGGGGTGGTAATCACGATATCCGCCGGGCGGGGGACTTTGACCTCGAAAATTCCGCGGCTGGCCTTTACCCCTTCGAGCCAGGCCTTTTCCACATCCCCGGCCACCACCTGGGTGATTTCCTTGCGATCGTTTTGGACTGTGTTGAGAATAAAATCCGTTCTCGCCATTTTGGCCGCTTCCAGGGCATTCAGGTGAAAAGGATTCCCTTCCACCCAGCCCATGGCCGGTTTGTCCGAGCGCATGCTGAACCCATGGTGTTGTTTCAGGGTGGCCAGGCTGGCGATTCCCGGCAGAACGCTCTTTCTCCCCCCCGAGAAGCCCGCGCCCTGGTGGGGCGCAATGGTGGCCGTGGTGATCTTCAACTCCGCCTCCCAGAAGAGGCGGTTGATCACCACCGGGATTCCGCCGCTGGTCTTGCCCAGGTCCACCATGATCTTTTCGTCCTGGCAGTGGTGGTTCACCACCTTGAACCGCTGCACGATGTCCTTCCCCAGCATCCCTTCCAGCTCTTCTTTCGTATTATCCCGGTGCGTGCCGGTGGCCACCAGGAACTGAATCTGATCTTCTTTCATCCCCCCATCCTTCAGTTCCTGAATAAGGGGAGGCAGAAGCTTGTAAGTGGCCGTGGGACGGGTAATATCGTTGACCACGATCACCGCGCTCTTTCTTCCCTTGGCTATTTCCTTGAGTCTCTTCGTTCCGATCGGTTTCTCCAGGGCCTTCTTGACCGCCCCGGCCTCGTCCTTCAACCCCGGTTTGAAATGGGGCATCAAGGTGGCTACATGATTCTGCCGGGGAATCTTGACCTCTAGTTCTCCCCTGCCGTACGGGATTTTTTCCAGATGCGGCGTATTATTTTCAGGCATGCTCACTCCTTCTGGCTGTACCTCCGGGTCATTTCGAAGGTTTCGGGGATGGAGAAGAGGGCGAGATGAATCATATAATCGGCCGGAACGGGGTGTCAAGAAAAATGGCCCGGGAAAAGTTGTGGTTTTCCATGTTTTCCCATAGAATGAAAAATAGAACCCATGAGAATGCCAACGCCATTCTTTATGGGCGGAAAGGCGACAGGAGGAACCATGCCGGAGTATGAAATCTATGCCCTAAAGTATGCCGGTCCCTTGACCAGCTCGGGGGCTTTCATTATGTGGAGAAAAGACTGGGAGAAGCAGGTGCAGAGGAATTATTATCTCTGGTGCGTCCGCGGGGAAGGAGAAACGGTGATCGTAGATGCCGGGGTTCGTCCCGATTTGGCCAAAGAGAAGAATTTAAACGGGTATGTTAGCCCGGTGGAAGTCCTTTCCCGGATCGGGGTAAAGGCCGAGGAGGTTCGTCACCTGGTTCTCACCCACATCCACTGGGACCACTCCAGCGGAGTCGGCCTCTTCCCCAACGCCGTCGTGTACGTGCAGGAAGATGAATTCAATTTCGTCATCAAGAATCCCATCGCCAACCGTCCCGTTTTTGCGGCCACGGCCGACCCAAAGTCCAAGGCTTATATCGCCTCCCTCGAAGGGACGAAACGCCTGAACCTGGTGAAGGGAGACCGGGAGCTTCTTCCGGGAATCGAATGCCTCCTGGCTCCCGGGCACACGGTGGCGCTCCAGGCGGTGGCCGTAAAAACCGCCAAAGGCACGGCCATTGTCGGCTCCGACTGCGCCCACACTTTCCGGAACTACCGGGAAGACTGGCCCAGCTGCCTCATCGTGGACCTGGTGGGTTGGATGAAGTCCTACGACAAACTCAAGAAGAAAGCCTCTTCGCCCGACCTCCTCTTTCCCGGGCACGATCCTCTCATGACCTCCAACTACCAGGAGGTAGCCAGGGATGTGACTCGGCTGGCATAAAAAAACCTTGTAGGGGCACGATGTCCCGCCGGGGCGGGATGCCCCTACGGCCCTGGCTAAGGCTATTCTCTCCTTACCAATATGTCGGTATTAGTTTGCCGATAGTGGCATAGTTACTTGGTCTTCTTCCCCGTTTTT
>JAPLIW010000092.1 GCA_026388915.1 Deltaproteobacteria bacterium | reverse complement strand
GAGAGAGGTCATCAAAGCCCAACCGGGGGTTCTTCTTCTCGTGCCCCCGCCGGATTTCGATCCCCAAGAAGCTTCGGCGGCAAAAGTCAGGGAGGATGAAGCGAAATCCATTGCCGCCTTGATCGAGGAGATGACTGCTGGCGGACCCGAAAAGAGATGGATGATCTATGACAAACAAGAAGGGGGCTCCAGACCCGTATCATATCGGGACATGGCTCTGCTCTTTCCCGCCCTGACCGGGATCGACGCTTACGAAGAGGCCCTGAAGGAGCGGGCAATCCCCTACCGGCTGGAAGGGGGGAAGGAATTCTACATGCGCCAGGAAGTGCGCAGTCTCCTCTGCTGCCTGAAAGCCCTCGATGACCCGGCGGACGCCATCTCCCTGGTCGCTGCCCTGCGTTCTCCCTTCTTTGGCTTTTCCGATGAAGAGATCTTCCTCTTCGCCGCTTCCGGCAACCGGCTGAGCTATCTTCAGCCGCCCGCAGAAGAGGTCGGGGAGTTTTCCGAAGCCTTGTCCCTGCTGAAGGAGCTCCATGGGGAGAGGAATTCCCGGCCCATCTCGGCCACGGTTTCCGATCTCCTCTCCCGGACCAAAGCTTTGGAGTTCTCCCTCCTCCGTCAGGGAGGAGATCAGATGGCCGCCAATCTCCGAAAGGTCCTGGAGCAGGCCAGGGCCTTTGAGGGGGAGAGTCAGGCGAACTTCCGCCGGTTCGTGGAATGGCTGGGAACGCGGGAAGACGAGGGCGTGCGCGAGGGCGAGTCCCCCTGGGCTGAAGAAGGCGAGGAGAACGTGAAGCTGATGACCATCCACAAGGCCAAGGGATTGGAATTTCCGGTCGTATTCCTCGCCAACCTGGCGAGCGAACGCAGGCGCAGGCAGGAATTCATCCCCCTGAGGCTCCAGGGGACTTTTGAAATGCGCATCGGTGATTTCCAAACCGATGGATATGCGTCAGCCCTGGAGCAGGAAAAGGCCAAGATGGAGGCGGAAGATCGAAGGCTGTTCTACGTCGCCGCCACCCGGGCCAGGGACTATTTGGTCCTTCCCCTCTTTTGGGGTAAAAGGGGACGAGGGTTCTTCAGCCTGCTCGAAGAAAAGTTGCCTGCCTTTGAATCGATGGAGCCCTGGTCGGTGATCGACGGGCAGCTCATCGTCGGCCGGGGATGCTTCAACCTCCAACCGGCGGAGAAACCTCCCCTGCGGCTGGACCTGGAGGAAGCGGGAAAAGAAACGGGGACTCCCTGGGAAAGACGTCTTCAATGGAAAGAATCCCTGGATGCGGTCAAAGAAAAGGCTTCGAAAGGGCTTCCCCTTTTGGCCCCCTCCTCCGCAGATCCTTCAACCCTCGACATCCCTTTTCACCGCTTGGACGAGTGGATCGAACCGGGGCTTCCCCGCGGGAGAGGAGAAGAGGGAGGTCCTTCTTTCGGCCTTGCTTTCCATGGAGTTTTGGAGCGACTGGACCTGTCCGGCGGGAACAACCTGAAAGGGCTCTGCCGGATGGAGACTATTGAGTACTCCATTCCCGGATCGGCAGAGAAGCTGGAGGGTATGGTCCGCCAATGCCTGGACCACCCGCTGATGGGACGGGTCAAAAGTGCGAAACGTCTGTTCCGCGAAGTTCCCTTTTCGGTCTCTCTGGACGGAAACCTGGTGGAAGGGAAAATCGATCTTCTCTTCGAAGAGGAGGGCGGCTGGGTGATCGTGGATTACAAGACCGACGATGTTTCCGGGGAAGCCCTGGAACAGCGTTTCCAATCCTACCGGGAGCAGGGCCTCTGGTACGCCCGCGCGGTCCGGGAATCGGCCGGATGCGAGGTGAAAGAAATCGCCTTCTTCTTTGTCCGTTCCGGGGGGGTCCGATCGATCAAACCAAACGAAATGTGAATCCTGAATTGTCAAAAGGTCGGGCCTGACCCTCTATAAAAAATCCGCAATGGTAATTTTAAAAGCGAATCGGTAACATGGGTGTAAATTTTAATCACCGCGTCCAGGGGAGGGCCGAATCTTGAAATGGTCGGTCAAATTGGGATTGGTGATCGCGGGGGTTTGGATCGCCGTCGGTTTGGGGCTGTCATCCTGCTCCAAAGAGAAAACCCCCTACACCGGCTCGGTCAGCTGCCGCTCCTGCCATGAAAAATTCTACCAGCTCTGGTCGACCTCGTTTCACGGCCTGGCCATGCAGCCCTACCTGGCGGAGTTGGCCAAGAAGCAATTATCCCCGCAGGAAAAACCCATTTCCATCGGCAAGGCCAGCTACCAGGCTGACATCGAGGGGAAGACCGGGTATGTGCGAGAGAAGGGGCCGGAGGGGGAAAAGAAATATGAAATCCAGCACGTCATGGGGGGCAAGAACGTTTTCTATTTTCTGACCCCCATGGAAAAGGGCCGGCTGCAGGTTCTGCCGTTGGCCTATGATGTCAATCGGAAAGCCTGGTATGACACCGCCGCCAGTCACCTGCGCCATTCCCTCGACCGGAGGGACGAAGCGCTCGACTGGAGAGAGTGGCCGCTCACCTTCAACACCATGTGCTACAACTGCCACGTGAGTCAGCTCTCCACCAACTACGACCTGAAAACTGACACCTACAATACGGTCTGGGCGGAGCCGGGGATCAACTGCGAAACCTGCCACGGTCCCGCGGCCGAACATATCAAGGTTTTCGAAAAAGACCCCAAAGGCAAGGCCCCGGAAGACGTGAAGATGATCCGCTGGAAGAGCTTCACGGCCGAGCAAAAAAACGATGCCTGCTCTCCTTGCCACGCCAAGATGCGGCCCATCACTCCTTCCTTCGTCGCCAGATTTGGGCGAAAACTTTACCCTGACCCTCTGGCGGATGAGCCCGTGCGTAAAATCGGGAAAACTGGACTGCATCCACTGCCACACCTCCAGCGGCCGCTACCGCTTCAAGCAGGACGAGACGGCCAACAACGCCTGCCTGCCCTGCCACGCGGAGCGGGTCAAGAATGCTCCGGCGCACACGAATCATAAGGCGGAGGGCGCGGGCAATAAATGCGTATCCTGCCACATGCCCATGACCGAGTTCGCCTTCATGCGCCGGAGCGACCATTCCATGCTCCCCCCGGCGCCCACGGCGACGATCCTTTTGAAATCCCCCAACGCCTGCAACCTCTGCCACAAGGACCGGGACGCACAGTGGGCCGACGACTGGGTCCGCAAATGGCGCAAACGAGATTATCAGGCTCCTCTTCTTTACCGCGCCAGCCTGATAGATTCCGCCCGCAAGAGGGACTGGTCGCGCCTGCCGGAGATGCTCCGGTACATTGTGGCCAAGAACCGCGATGAAATCGTGGCCACGTCGCTGATCCACCTCCTCCAAGCCTGCCCAAAGGGGGAAAAATGGCCGCCTATCCTCCAGGCCCTCAAGGATCCGTCGCCACTGGTACGTTCCGCTGGCGCCGCGGCCCTGGCCGCATATCCGGCCCCGCAGGCCCGCGAGTCTCTTCTCGAGGCTGCGGGCGATGATTTTCGACTGGTGCGGGTGAATGCGGCTATGGCCCTTTCCCACTTTCCGGGGCTGACCCTCAGGCAGGAGGACCAGAAGAAGCTGGAGAAAGCGACGGAAGAATATTTGGCATCTCTCCTAGCCCGGCCGGATCAGTGGTCTTCCCATTACAACCTGGGAAATTATCATCTCAACCGGGGCGATCTGGCCCTCGCCATGGGGGCTTATGAGGCGGCTTTGAAGATGGAGCCGAGAAGCATTCCGGCTCTGGTGAATGCCTCCATGGTGCAGGCCCGTATGGGAAACCAGGAAAAGTCGGAGAGCTTCCTGCGCAGGGCCCTGGAGGTGGATGCGGGGAGCGCAGAGGCGAATTTCAACATGGGGCTCCTGAAGGCAGAGCAGAAGAATTTCACCGAGGCGGAGAAGCACCTGCGGGCGGCGCTGAAGAACGATCCACGGATGGCCGAGGCGGCCTACAACCTCGGGGTCTTGTTAATGAAGGATCGGCCGGAGGAAGGGATCCAGTATGTCCGGAAGGCCTACGAGCTCCGCCCCGATATTCCGAAATACGGGCAGGCGCTGGCTTTTTATCTGGGGGAGAAGGGAGATCAAAACAAGGCCATCCAGGCCCTCCAAGAAACGATTTCTCGCCAGCCGGGCAGCGGCGACGCATATTTGATGCTGGGGGAGATCTACCTGCGGCAGGGGAAACCGGAAAGGGCTTCGGCCGTCTACGTGCAGGCCCTGAGGAGCAAAGCTCTCTCCGTTCCCGACCGGGAGCGGATCGGAGCCAAGCTGCGGGAGCTCGCCGCCGCCAAGCCCCGGAAATAAAAAACCTAATGGGACACAGATAAACTTAGCGCGGCAAAGCCACATCCAAAAAATTTTGATCAGGACACAGATAAACACAGATGAAGAATGTAGGGGCGGTTCGCGAACCGCCCCTGCGCCGGGCTGCCCCGAAGGGTCTATTTCCCCCACGTTCGGTCCCGGGAAAAGCCTGGTCCCTTATAGATGAATCTGACCGCAGGAGGTAAAATTCAAGAGATATGCTTCGTGATCGTATCCTGCAATACGCCGCCCGGCTTCGCTATCCGAAACTCCTGGCGCTTGCCCTGGGCCTCTTCATCGCCGACCTGATCATCCCGGATTTCATCCCCTTCGACGATGAAATCCTGCTGGGATTGATCTCCCTGCTGCTGGCGCGCCTGAAAAAAGCGGAAAGGGGGAACGTGAGATTTGAGAGGCATTCAAGGCGTTGGCGTTATGGCAAGGCAGAGATTACATCCCGCATGAACATATCCTTATGCCCCGATATCGCCTTAGAAGGATGTTTTCAGCGTCAAAAATGCCGTTCTAAGACCCAAAAACAACCCTCTTGCAGGCGGTTCATTTTAAATATCAATTGGTTACCCTGGTCCGAGCCGGATTTCATTCTCGGCCTGCCCAAATGGCTGGCCATGAAATGAGGGGGAGAAGGAGCGCTGCATCCCCCGGGACGGTTCAGGGCTTGGAAGCGGGTCTCTCATTTCGTATATTCGAACCGAAGGAGGACCGACCATGAAGATTGTTGACGTTCAGCCTTACCTCCTGGCCATCCCCATAAAAGAGAAGGATTTTCCCGCTCCCTGGGTATGGGGAAATTTCAACCAGGTCATCGTCGCCATAACCACCGATGACGGAATGACCGGATTCGGGGAGGCCTTTGGATATTTCGCCCCTCACGCCGTTTTCTCGGTCATCAAGCATCTTTT
>JAPLIW010000723.1 GCA_026388915.1 Deltaproteobacteria bacterium | reverse complement strand
GAGCCATTTCGGCAACTATTCTATCCAACCTGCTCGATTTTCTCAATCGAATAGATCAATTAAAGTCGGAATGCGGAATGCGGAATTTGGAATGCGGAATGAAAAAAAAACAAACCTGCTCAGGGTCGAGGGCTCCCGATTCGCGATTGAAAAGAAGCAGACAGGAAGGAAAGTAAAGAACAGGCAGACTGGGAAAGGGGGGGGTAGAATGCGGAGTGGGGTTTGCGGCATTTTTATTCCGCATTCCGAACTCCGCATTCCGAATTTTCACTACAGTCCCAGTTCCTTCAGCTTTTCCGGGGTGGGGGCTCCTTCTTCATTCCATCCCCGGAACTTGTAGTAGTCGTACAGCAGCTCCCCCAGCGGCGGGAGATTGGGATTCAGCCCTTCGCCCTCATGTTTCAGGGTGAGGAAACGGGCCGGCAGGGTGTCGTCCTTGCGGCTGATCCCGCAGCGGACATTGTACATCCGCTTTAGGTTGAAAATCCGATCCCCGGTCTTCAGGAACTCTTCCATGGTGGTGGAGTTTCCCGTCACCATGTTGTACCAGGCCAGGATGGGGGTCATCTTGAGGCCGCCGAACATGCTGAACTTGCAGACCTTCAGGGAATCGAAGAGACCCATGATGTTCTGCGTCTTGGCCGCCATTTCGCCTTTCCCTTTCACGTCCAGCCTCTGCAGAGGCTGATCGATCCCGATTTCGGGCATGCTCAACACGCGCTCAAAGACATGGCTGAACCCCAGGTGGCAGGCCCCCCGGTTAATGGTGGCATACCCCACCGCTCCGGCGTTGAAGCACCGGGGATCGTGGGCGGGCATTTCCTGTCCCTTCACATGGATGGAGAACTCCACGGAATTCTTGCCCAGCTTCTCGGCGGCAATGCGCACTCCTTCCCCCAGAAGCTTCCCCAGTCCTTCCCGCTTGCCGATTTTTTCGGCCATCTTGACCATCACGTCCCCCCGGCCCCAGAGAAGCTCCAGCTCACCCGTATCTTTCTTGGTGAGGATTCCCTTCTCATAGGCTTCCATGGCAAAGGCGATGGCCGCTCCCGCGGAGATAGTGTCCATCCCGTAGCGGTTGCAGACCTCGTTGGCCTTGGCGATGGCTTCGATGTCGTCCACCAGGCAGAGGCTGCCCAGCATGGCCACAGACTCATATTCCGGCCCGGCTCCTTCTACGGGAGCGAAGGGGCCCTTGTCCACTTTGACTCTCCGGCCACATCCGATCACGCATCTTTCGCAGAAGTAGTTTCCGGTGAGAATCTTTTCGGTCATGGCCGGGCCGGCAATCTTGGCCGCCCCCTGTTCCCACCGTCCCTGGTACTTCCAGTTCTGGAGGGGAAGGCTCCCCAGGGCTTCAAAGGTGGCCAGGCCGCCGGCGGTTCCATTCTTGCGCATCCCTTCGGTGTTCTTGGCCACCATGGGGCTGATCTCTTTGAGGGAGGCCCTCAACCCTTCGGGGTCTGCGATCTCCACCTGCATTTTTCCGTAAACGACAACGGCCTTCAAGTTCTTTGAACCCATGACCGCTCCCGTTCCTCCCCTTCCGGCGGCCCGGGCCTCTTTGCCGTCGTTCAGGATGCTGGCATACCGCACGCCTTTTTCCCCGGCCGGGCCGATGGATGCCACCACGGCCTCATTGTTTGTGTCCTTACGGATGGCTTCATCCAGAACATAGGTGTCCATTCCCCAAAACCGGGAGGCATCGCGGATTTCCGCTTTTCCATCGGCCACCCATAGGTAAACCGGTTTCTTGGCTTTACCCGTGACCACAATCCCGTCAAACCCGGCTCTCTTCAGGTAGGGGCCCCAAGTCCCGCCGCTGTCCGACTCGGTATAGGCTCCCGTCAGGGGGGATTTGGTGACCATGTGGTGACGGCCCGAGGTGATGACCGGTGTGGCGGCAAAGGGCCCTGTCATGAAGATCAGACGATTTTCCGGCCCCAGCGGATCGGTTTCCGCTCCGGTTTCGTCAGACAGGATCTTGGTGGCCAGCCCGCTTCCGCCGATGAACTTCTTGGCCAGGTTCTCATCCAGTTTTTCCGCTTCCACCCGGCCTTTGGTGAGATCAACCCGCAAAATCTTTCCCATGTACCCTTTCATTTCGCCCGCCCTCCTTTAGAAATTGGAAATCAGAGATTGAATTTGAACCCTGTATTCTTTGCCTGAGTTCGTAACTGGAATGCTGCGTTTCCGATTCTTGAAATCTGATGGTCTCGTAAAAAGTTTCTTGAAGCGTCACCCCGGCGAAAGCCGGGGTCCAGAACATCTTGAAATAACTGGATTCCGGCGCCTGCCCCGGACTCGATCAGGGGTTCGCCGGAATGACGAATTTTATGGAATTTCGACTTTTTACGAGATCATCAAATTTAGAATTTGGATTTTGTCGCCAGGATCATCCTCCGCTGATCGGGGGAAGGACTTTCACGGTATCCCTGTTTTGGACGGTATCGTTTAATTTCAGGATCTCGTCCCCCCGGACCAGGACCACGAAAAAATTCAAGACCTCGTCCTTCTCTTTCCGGAGAAACCGCTGGAAGGAGGGAACTTCCTTCTCGATCATCCCCAGAACCTCTTTGACTTTCACCGGTCCTTTCAAATCCAGATCGATCTCATCCCGGCCAGAAAGTTCATCGAAGGGCTTGAAGAACCGAATTTTCATATATTTTCCCCCCTTGGGTTCCTAATCTATTTTTCGCCGCCGGAGGGGGGATGTCAAGATAAAAGAAGGTCCCAGGTTTCAGGCCTGAGGTCTAAGGCCTCTACCGGAATCCTGATTCCTGAATCCTGATTCCTGAATCCTGATTCCTGATTCCTGACTCCTGAATCCTGGTTCCTGACTCCTGAATCCTATTTATTTCTTCAGCTTATCCACATAATAGAAAAAACCGTCCTCGTCCATCCAGGCCAGGTCCCCGGTGTGCAGCCATCCTCCCCGCAGGGCCTGCTCCGTGTCTTCGGGCCGGTTCCAGTATCCCTGCATGACCTGAGGCCCCTGGATGAGAAGTTCACCGGTTTTCCCGGCGGGCAATTCCGTCTCCCCGTCCCCGGGATCGACAATCCGGGCATCTGTGTCCGGCAGGGGGATGCCCATAGACTTGGGCTTTCGATTTCCCAGGAACGGATTCAGGTGAGTGAGGGGGGCTGCTTCGGTCAGCCCGTATCCTTCGTTGACTCTGCGGCCGGTCTTTTTCTCATAATGCTCCAGGATTTCCTGGGACAGGCAAGGCCCGATGGACCAGTAGGTCCGGATCGAGGAGACCTTGTATTTGGCCAGCGTCGGATTCCAGACCAGAGATTCGATCATGTTGGGCTGAGCCGGAAAGGCGGAGGGCTGTTGGGCCTTCACCGTGTTCAAAACCTGGATCGGGTCAAAACGGGGCTGGTGAATGCTGCCTCCGCCCAGGTAGATGGGCAGGTTGACCGCCAGGGTTATTCCCAGAGCCTGATGGCAGGGGATGATGGAGAAGAAGAGTTCTTCCCCCTTTTTCAGGTTGTTGAACCAGGAGGAAACCTGGAGAAGGTTGGCCACCAGGTTTTTGTGGGTCAGGAGGACGCCTTTGGGGGGACCGGTCTTGCCGCTCGTATATTGGACCATGGCGGCATCCTCCGGCCGCGGAGGATCTCCCTCGAGGATCGGCTGGTCCGGTCGCCCTTTTTGAAGGAATTCCGGGAAGGGATAGATATTGGGCTTCTGGGCCAGCTTCACATGCATCCCCCGGCCCCGGGCGGCAAGGGTAAAAAAGATATTCCGGGGGAAGGGAAGAAAATCCTTCACCCCGGCGATGATGAAATTTTTCAACCGGGTTTGGGCGAAAAGGGGATCGATCCGGCGGAGGAGGAGATCCAGGACCACCACCGTCTCAACCCCGGATTCATTGATCTGCCGCCGCAGTTCCTCCTCTTCCAAAAGGGGATTAAAGAGAAAGACCAGCACTCCCGCCTTCATCGCCCCGTAGGCGCTGATGATGGTCTGGGGCATGTTGGGCATAAGAAGGCCCAGCCGCCCTCCTTTTTTTAGACCGATTTCTCCCAGGGCGCGGGCAAACTGGTTGGCATGGATCCTTAGCTCCCGGTACCTGACCTTTCCGCCGAAAAAGAAGACCCCCACTTGGTCGGGAAACTGATCCGCCGCGTCGTCCAGAATCCGGGGCAGGAGGATGTGGGGGTATTCAAGGTTTTTGGGCACATGGGAATCGTAAAATTTCAGCCAGGGTCTTTCCATTCACTTTTTCCTTATTTTTATGGGACACAGATGAACACAGATAAACACAGATAGAGACATATTAGGGGTGTAAAATCTTTAACTTTGGTTAAGATTTTTTTCGTAATCTAAATCCGTGTTTATCCGTGTTCATCCGCGTCCCATTCAGTCTTCGGTCTTTAAGTCCTTTGCGAACAGGAAATCTGTGTTCATCTGTGTTCATCTGTGTCCAATAACTATTCCCTTTTCTCCAGGTACCACTGGACAAAGCGCGCCAGGCCTTCCCGGATCTTGGTCTGGGGGTTGTATCCCAGCCGCTCTTTGGCCTTCCGGATGTCGGCGAAGGTTTGTTGGACGTCGCCGGGCTGTTCCGGAAGATGTTCGACGACCGCCTTCCTCCCCACCCGGTCTTCAATCGCCTGAATCAATTCGCCAAGGGAGATCGTTTGCGATTCCCCGATATTGTAGATCTGGAACCCATGTTCTCTGAAGAGGGCCCTTACCGTTCCCTCCACGGCGTCATCGATATAGGTGTAGTCCCGGCGGGAACTCCCGTCGCCGAAAAGAGAGATTTTCTTCCCTTCGTGGATCGAGCGGGTGAAATGGTGGATGGCCATCTCCGGCCGCTGCCGGGGCCCGTACACCGTGAAATACCGGAGGCAGGCGATGTCCATTCCGTAGAGGTGATGGTAGGTATGGCACAGGAGTTCTCCCGCTTTTTTGGTCGCGGCGTAAGGGGAGACGGGTTGGTTCACCGGATCGTCCTCGGAAAAAGGAACTTGAGAGCTGTTCCCGTACACGGAGGAGGAGGAGGCGAAGATAAAACGCCGGACCCCGTTTTCCCGGCAGGCCTCCAGCAGGCAGATCGTTCCCCGGATATTCACGTCGGCGTAGAGAGCCGGGTTTTGGACGGAAGGGCGGACTCCGGCCCGGGCCGCCAGGTGAGCTACCCCATCGACCTTCGCGCTGGCAAAAATTTTTCTCAGCGCCCCTTCGTCGCGCAGATCTCCCTCCGCTAACTTGAACGCGGGGTCCTGGAGCGATCGAGCCAGATTCCGGCGTTTCAGGGCGGGATCATAGAAATCGTCAAAATTGTCCAGGCAGACAACCCGATGCCCTTCTCTCAGGAGCCGCTCCACCAGATGGGATCCAATGAACCCGGCACCGCCGGTAACCAGTATATTCATCTCCTCTCCTCAACTCTTCCTGAAGCGTCTCATGGATCAATCTTCCCCTTGGAACTCAAAGCTCATGGCTGATATTTACTAAGGAGTCCATTATAGTCTAAACATTAATTGGAGGACGTTGC
This sequence comes from Deltaproteobacteria bacterium, assembly GCA_026388915.1. Classification (GTDB taxonomy): domain Bacteria; phylum Desulfobacterota; class SM23-61; order SM23-61; family SM23-61; genus SM23-61. Next base: position 620 of record JAPLIW010000723.1, on the reverse strand, counting down.
CTTTTGAAAACCTCGAACTGGACTCCGGCTTTCGCCGGAGTGACGAACATTAGAAAGACATGATTCTTTGTTGTCATTCCGGCGGAAGCCGGAATCCAGGATGATTTAAAGACGGAATTCCTGCCCAGATAATTATGGCCTGATTAGTAATAGAATTGCTATGAGCCATGAGCCATTCGCTATGAGCTTTTTCCTATGAGCCACGAGCGTCGTTTTTCAACTCCGCAATTGTTTCAATATGGTACGTCTGCGGGAACATGTCCAGGGGCTGTACCCGTTTCACATTATACCCCAGGGAAACCAGCCGGGCCAGGTCTCTGGCTAAGGTAGGAGGCTCACAGGAGATATACAGGATCTTCCGGGGCTGCAGGGAAACGAGGGATTCCAGAACTCCATGGGCCCCGACGCGCGGCGGGTCCAGAACGGCCAAATTCACGGATGGGGTTTCTTCCCGGACCCTCCTGATTCCCTCCTCCGCGGCTCCAGCCCAGAAAGTGCAGTGAGGAATCCCATTCTCCCGGGCATTCTCCCGGGCCGATTCAATGGCCTGCCGGTCCAGGTCGATTACCCAGGTTTTCTTCGCCCCCAGAGCCAGGGGGAGAGTCAGATTTCCCGACCCG
>JAPLIW010000323.1 GCA_026388915.1 Deltaproteobacteria bacterium | reverse complement strand
AGGACCTGCTTTTCAAGTCCCGGAAGAGTCCCCACCTTTCCCGGGGCGAGGGAAGGAGACCCCGGGCCGGGTAATGGTTTAACCCCGCCCGCTGAAGGATTCCCCCCTCCTTGGCCATGGCTTCAGGAAAAAGAATCGTATCATAGCTGAAGGTAACTGTTGGGCCGTAGGACCCCAGCTGCCCATCGAGATGGGTCAGCCAACTTCCCATAAAGGGAAGGTTATGGCGGGAAATAACGGAACGCAGGCGGACCGGGATATGGCGTTCGAGTCCGGTGATCAGAAAGCTCCAGGCCCTGTCCCAGCTGCCATCACGCAGAAAATCATGAACCTCCTGCGGCCCGTCCATGCTCAATTCCAGGAAGAACCGGGGATGATGGAGCAGATCCAGGGGAAGGGAATCAAGGGGAACCGCGCCGCTGGTTACGATTTTCACCCTCTCGGCAACGTTCAGGCAGGCTTCCAGGATCACGGATAAATCAGGGCGGAGGAAGGGTTCACCGCCTTCCAGGCTGATAAGCTCGATGGGCCGCAGACGGGCGAAGGATTCCACCACCTGGATCCATTCTCCCGCCTCCCGCTCCGGATAAGGGATCTTCGGCACGCTGCAATACCGGCAGCGGAGGGGGCATCTGGAAGTCAGGGCCAGGTCGAGCGAGATACCCTCAATGGGGAAAGGCTTTGTTTTTTGACTTTTTTGAATTCCCGGGTCAAACATGAACCATCCTGAGTGCTGAGAAGAAATAACCATTTCCATGGTGCCCGTTTGATGTTGCAGGTTATGGAATGGTACCGTATTTAAAGATAAAAAAATTAGGCCCCGGGGAAAAGATTGGGGCCTATCGAATGTCTGAAAGTACCTTTTGATGAGCTAAGCTTTCAAAGCCTTCCGCACCAGTACGGCAATTTCCCCGGGGCTGTCGGCGATGGGAACTCCCGCCTTTTGATAAGCCCTAATCTTATTATCCATAGCGCCCCGCTTTCCGATAAAAACGGCCCCGGCATGCCCCATCCGGGATCCCTCGGGGGCGATCTTCCCGGTCATATAGGCTATGACCGGCTTGGTCATCTTCTTCTGCCGGATAAAAGCAGCTGCCTTTTCTTCCTGGGTCCCGCCAATCTCTCCGTGGACCACCACCACCCGGGTCGCCGGGTCTTTCTGAAAGAGCTCCAGCAGCTCGACCAGGCTGGTCCCCACGACCGGATCTCCCCCCATCCCCACCACGGTGGTCTGCCCGATTCCCTCCGTGGATAACAGTCCGGCGATTTCGTAAGACATGGTGCCGCTTCGGGAGATGATGCCCACCGGACCGGGAGTGAAGAGGATGGCGGGCATGATGCCGATCTTGCATTTTCCAGGGGTGATCACCCCGGGGGTCGTGGGCCCGATCAAGGTTGCTCCATGATTCCGGACATAGGCCCGGATCCGCATGGTGTCATGAGTCGGGATGTGTTCGGTGATGAGAATGATGAGCTTCAGGCCGGCGTCTACGGCCTCCACGCAGGATTCTTCGGCCACGGCTGCGGGCACGAAGAGAACCGAGGTATTGATCTCCTGCTCCGCCATGGCCTCCCCGACGGAGTCATACACCGGGACGCCCTCGACTCGCGCGCCGCCCCTGCCCGGGGTGACCCCGGCGGTGATTTTCGTCCCGGCCTTCAGCATATGCATCGTCTGGACGGCACCCATCCGGCCGGTGATTCCCTGCACCAGGACTCGGGTCTTTTCATCTATCAGGATGCTCATTTTCCCAACCTCTTGAAGAGTTCCTCCACGGCCTGATCGGTGGGGATGGTCTTGATGACCGTCACCCCCCCATCTTCCAGGACCTTCCACGTCTCTTCCTGAAAATTTCCGATGGCCTTGGCCACCACGGGGATTTTCACCTTGTCCTCCCGGATGACTTTCACCACCCCCTTGGCACCTTCGTGGATCGGGTTGATCCCTCCATACATGTTCAGGAATACACCCTTCAAACCGGGCTTTTTCAACACCAGCCTCATCACGTCGGCCAGTTGCTTTTCCGTGATCCCCCCGCCCGTCTCCAGGAAATTCGCCGGCCGGCTCCGTTTGCTGATCAGGTCCACCGTGGCCATCCCGATCCCGGCTCCGGTGCAGATGATCCCGATGTCCCCTTCCAGGCCCACGTAGGTTACGCCGATGGTCTTCCCCTCCCTCGCCAGGGGGTCCAGAATGCGGGAGAGAGAGAGTTCCCGAAACTGGGGAAACCGGAAAAGGGCTGAATCGTCAAGCTCCAGGAAAGCGCCGGAGGCCGAGAAATTCCCTTCCGGAGTCATCACCAGCGGATTGAACCCGGCGTTGAGGGCATTCCACCCGGCATAGGTCTTAAAAAGCCTCTGAATCTGGTCAGCCAGCTTTACCGCTGCATCCCCAGTAAAACCAAGAGCCTTGGCCATTTTCCGGGCCTCATGGGACTTCAGCCCGTAGAAGGGGTCGGCATGAACGGTGGCCGATTTTGCAGAAGCCTGGGCTTCTTCATCCAGCTCGCTCAAGCCTTCGAGGCTGGCCATCACCAGGGGAGCGCCGGCCGCGCCATCGACCCGGATCGCCACATGGATCTCTTTTAGCACCGGGAGCACTTCTTCGACCAGGACTTCTGAAACCGCCTGCCCCTTATGCGGTTTCGTCAAGAGCCCCTCAGCAACCCGGGCTGCTTCTTCAGGGCTTCCCGCAGTTTGATGATTTCCTGCTTCCACCCCCGGGAGAGCCAGGACTTGAGCTTTGATGATCACCGGTTTGCCCATTTTTCGGGCAACCTTTTCCAGTTAAATGAAGAGAAGACTCGACGAAAAAAAGACCCCGATTTCCTTCAAGAAATGGGGTCATTCTCCTATTCCCAACCAAGCCTCCCATTTTTTACCGTGGATCCATGAAAAGAGTCAGAGAATAAGAAACTTAACCTGGGGGCGACATTGGAGATGAGTATACTAAAAAAGGAAAAGGAATTCAAATGGATTTCAGCCCAGGGTCCAGTTTTCATCCGCTAAGGAAGCAGGGTGCAGGATACTTCGTGCAGGGATTTATCGCTCATGAATGGAACAGCAGCGTGATGAACAACGATGATGCAGAGTGATCAAAAAATAAGCAAGGGTCGCAAATCGAAGACGGAGCCCAGTCTCCTGCGAATAAAGAGGCACAAGAATAGGATTGAGGTTGAAATTCTGAGTCAGGGATTTGATGGTTTGCCGCGGGCCTTCTTGCCTTGCGGACAGGTGGAAACACAAAGGCCGCAGGGGTGTTCCCGGCGGTATTCGCTGCATTTTTGCACGTCGAACCGAGCCTCCCGTCCCTCGGCAGGACTGAACTCAACGCCGGTAAAGGCCTTCACCGGGCAGGCATCGATGCAAACGCGGCATTTCCCGCAGGGCCTGTCCACGGGAGAACCCGGCTCAAGGGGGGCATCGGTCAGGACGGAAACGAATCGGATTCGGGGGCCAAAGGGTTCGGTCAAAAGCAGGCAGCTCTTGCCGATCCACCCTAAACCAGCCAAGTGGGCGGCCAGCTTGTGGGAAAAAATTCCCAGGAGTTTATCAAAATTGTAAGGGGTGGAACCGGGAACCGGGAACGCCTGGAAGCCCCGGCCGATCAACCAGCGGGTTACGTCGTAAGCCAAGAAATCCAGGGATTGGGTAACGACGTCATAGACGTGGTGCCAGTACAGGCTGTGCCGGCGCGGTTCGTTTGGGGAGTGAGAGTCCACAATCCAGTCGTTGAGCCGTATGCCCAGGGATACGGCCCGGGGAAACTGGCCGACCATGGAAGGGCCTTGGGTAAGGATGAAATTTCGCACCGGA